>CAKTNU010000036.1 GCA_934589325.1 uncultured Oscillospiraceae bacterium
GCGCCACGATCCGCGCCACGGCGGAGTCGTCGTAGTCCATGGGATCAACCTTTTCGCCGCGAAGCCGCTTCCAATGTGTGGTGAAGTATCCTAAGTAACGGTTATCGCGGTTATCTGCCCTTTCGCCTGTGCACCCGGCGAAGAACGCTACTAAGGGGAGAATGCTGCATAAAGTATCTTCTATGGCATTCTCTGTAAGATTTTTGCCGCCAAAGGCACGGCCCATATAGAGGTGTCCGTCCTGCATGGAAGGAGCTTCCTTGCTGTAGGGCGGCAACTGTCCGATCATCAGCTCCCAAAACTTGCCGCAGGCTTTATCCGTCAGCTGGCCTTCCGACTGGAATAGAGGCTGCCTGGAGCGAACAGCTTTTTCTATTGTCGCGCTGTTGCTGATGCCGCTGAAATCCGCCAAATCGTTGGCCAGCGCCCGATAGGGGTAGAAAACGCGCCCGATAACGGAGTCGTCCACCTCGTCGTCCCACGTTCCATTCCACAGGCCGCTTTCGATAAGCCCGGCAGAAACTTGACAGAGTACTACCCTCCATGCGAAGGCTTTTGATTCCGGATATGTGGGCAGCAGCCTTGTGACCGCATCCACGAATGTGAGGGCGGCATTGCGCGTGGTCACGGCGGCATTTTTCCACCACGCATTCTGCCTTTCACGTGCGGCTTTGCGCTGCTCAAGAATGTAACCAGGAATAAAGCCGCTGTCGCCGCACCAACCGCATTCCCATATATCTTTGTGAAGCATCACATTCGGTGCGCCGCAGGTCGGACAGTTCATGGAGACACCCCCTTGCTTTCTTAAGATACAATGTTCATCAATTCTGCAAAGCTATCAACGACAGAGTATGTTACGCTCTCGCTGCTGATCGCAGCAAAGTGCGCTTTTGCACAGACGATTTTTGCATTTTCCACGCCGCGCAGTTCGGCAGCATCGCTGTTGCCTTTCGTTTCAGCGATGAAGTAGATATGTTTGACGCTGCCTTCATTGAAAGCGATCGCCCAGTCCGGGTTATACTTGCCGACTGGCGTGGAGATGAAAAATCCGCCGGGCAGTTTCACATATACTGCAACCTTCGCATTGACGTCCAATTCACCGGCAAACCGTTTCTCGTTCTCGGAGTCATAGATAATGTGGCTGTACAGGCTGCGATGGGCCTCCATTGCGTTCAAGCCAAGTTTACCACGAAGATTGGCACTGGTAAAGATGTCTGTGTCATAAGCCGCATCCAGCTTGTTATAGGTAATGTGTTCAATGATCTGTGTAGCCATCTGGTCGTTGATGATTTTTGCTGTTTTCAGTATGAATTCCTCCGGATTCAGGCGGAACATGGCAAACTTCTGCGGAGCCATGCGCTGCAGAACCGCTGCGATCGTTGCGCGGGTCAGCCTTGTCTCCTCCACCAATTTTCCGATGAGGTCATAGCGGACGCTGCCCAGCGGTGCGATTTTGGGAGTCTCTTGGTCGGAGAGCGTCCTGTGGAAACCGTGGCCCTGTTCCAGTTGCTCCTTGGAGTCCAACTGCGCTGCTTGCTCACCGTACTCTAATTTGACCGTCACCGTGGTTACGTTCAGCTTTTCGTCCAGCATCTGCACGGCACTCCCAATGAGCTTTTCCTTGTCAAACCGTACAGTATAGAAGGACTTGTGATTGATACGATTCCAAAGCTCCACAAATTCCTTCTTGTGCAGCTTTTCCGGGTCAACACGCGCTTCCACATTGTTGCCGTGAGCATCCTCCGGACGCATGGAGTGACTGTCGTAGATAGAGGACAGCACCTGTACCACCGCGGCGGTGCAATCCTTGACTTCCTCCGCTACCTGCACTGTACCGCTGGCCTTGTCGGCATAATATTTGTCCGTCAGTTCACCGCGCTTAACATAGCCGCTGCTGACAAGGTCTTCGTAGATGGCCGTAGCCAACTCCGGCGTGACCTTGACTTCGCTGCCGTTGGCATCGGTAAGGACTTTGCCAAGGAACAATTGGGTATCAACTTTCTTAGGCCGGTCAGCCAAGGATTCCGCCAAGCCGGACTGCAGTGCCTCCGCAAACTTGCCGAACTCCATGTCGGTGATCAGCGTCAGCTTGTTCAGTTCCTGTACCTCGCTGCCCAGCACGCTCTCGTCCATGCGCTCGCCCTGCTGGTCAACGCACAGCCGCAGACCGCGCCCAATCTCCTGTCGGCTGCGGATGTCAGAGTCACTTTGCTTTTTTAGCGTGCATATCTGGAAGACATTGGGATTGTCCCAGCCCTCTCGCAGCGCGGAGTGGGAGAAGATAAATCGTACCGGCTCGTCGAGACTCAGCAGCCGCTCCTTGTCTTTCATAATAAGGTCGTAGGCGTCCGCGTCGTCGGAAGTCTGCGTCTTACGGTCAATTTTGCTCTCCACAAAGCGGGCTTTCTTCCCCTTCTTCTTGTCAATGGAGAAATATCCCTGGTGGGTCGTCTTGGCACTGAGCTTGTCTAGATAGCGGAGATAGGCCTCGTCGCCGATCTTCCGCTGCAGCTCGCTTACAACGCTGTCGTACTCCTCTTCAAACATCTGAGCGTACTCGCCGTTGCGGCCTGCGTCGTCATCGCCGTCATAGCTACGGTACTTAGACACCTCGTCAATGAAAAACAGGCTCAATACCTTAATGCCCTTACGGTACAGCTCCTGCTCCCGCTGGATATGCGTGCGGATGGTCTCGCGGATCTGGATGCGCCGCTGGAGCGCCACCATCTGTTCACTGCCGCTGATCTGTCCGGCGTACAGCTTCAGGCCATTGAGGAACGTAACAGAGTTGTCCCGCCCGTCAATGCCATCCGGAAGGATCTTGAATCGGTCGGCGTACTCGTCCAGCCCGTCGGACAGATCGTACAAATCATCGTTGCCGCTGACTTTCCGTACCACGGTGCGTGTACCGGTCTTGCCCTTTACCTCGAAGCCCAGCCGTGCGGTGGGGGATTTGTCCTTATAGAGGTCGATGCCCTCCAGATACACATAGCTGTTGGTGGCAGTGCTACCCTGCAGCGTCACGCCCAGCGCGGCGATCTTCTTCACCAGATGCTGGTTGTAGGCATCCATGGCATCCAGACGATACACCATATCGTACTTCTCCTTATGGGTGGCGGAATAGCGCAGCGTGAACAGGGGGCAAAACTTTTTCAGGCTCTCCTTGGTCTGCTTGCCCTCCACGCTCTGGGGTTCGTCGATGATAAGAATGGGGTTGGTTTTGGCAATGATGTCGATGGGCTTGCGGCTGCGGAAGGTGTCCAGCTTTTTGTCAATAATGCGCTGGTTCTTGCTGGAGTTGAACGCCTGCATATTGATGATCATGACGTTGATGGCGCTGTCAGACGCAAAGGTATCTACTGCCGGAAGATTATCTGAACTGTAAATAAAAAATCGAATTTTCTTGCCGTATTCTTCGGCAAAGTGCTCCTGCGTAGTCTGCAGGGACTTATAGACGCCCTCGCGGATGGCCACCGATGGCACGACGATAATATACTTGCTCCAGCCGTAGCGCTTGTTCAGCTCGTACATGGTCTTGACGTATGTATAGGTCTTACCGGTGCCGGTCTCCATCTCAATGGACAGGTTCACGCCGGTGCCGGTCAGCTCGTCAGAGGGCCGCAGGCCGTTCCGCCGCTGGACAGCGCGGAGATTATCCAGTATCCGGCGGTTGGTAAGTTCAGGAATGAACGGCTGGTTGCGGAAGCCCACTTCGCTGTCTTCCATGGAGAGCTGCTGCCCTGCCATATTGCCCAGATCGCGGCGATAGGTCACCGTGCGGTAGGGCTGGCCGTTGAACACGTCGCAGACCGCCGCGGCGGCCTCTGCCTGAAAGGGCTGGTGTTTGAATTGAAGCTTCATCAGATCACCTTCACATTCGTATCCGGCGAGAGGTTTTTGAATATCTCGGTGACGTTGATCCTGCTGTCGTCGCTGGCAAAGGAGCTGTCGCGGAACACGGCGCGGAGGGGATGCAGGTCGGCCATGCGGCGGATCACCGTGTCGGGGACGTTTTCATCGAAGCAGGCCACCAGCGCGCCATCGTCCACGTTGTGAATGGTGCAGCCATCCAGCGTTTCCGCGCTGTGGGGCAGGTTGATCTCCACGCCCCAGTCCAGCAGGCAGGCGTACAGCAGGTCAAGGTCGCTGCGGTCAGACTTGATATTGGACACCATGCCGCCCAGCATGGTCTGTGTCAGCTCCTCCGGGTGGTAGTAGACGTCCTCCATATTGCTCTCGTCCACGCGGAACACGCGGAAGCCGGTGTCCAACTGGGCGTCGGGATGCTCGGCTTTGATCTTGTCGCCGGCACGGCGGATGCGCTCCTTTCCGATCTCGCAGATGTTCTCGTAGCCCGCCTTGTAGGCCTCGCTGGCTTCATCGCACTTTTCGGGAAGCTGCACCATAATGAACTTGCGGTGTCCGCCGTCCTCGGCGTTGAGCTGCATCACCGCGTGGGCGGTGGTGGCAGAGCCAGAGAAGAAATCGAGGACAATGGCTTCTTTATCAGCAAACTTTATTGCACGGCTTATTGTTTGAATCAATTTTGCCGTATCGAAAACTTTTGTGTCAAATAGTTGACCAATCTCGCTTGAACTGCCAACAAGTAAATCCATCCAAGAACTGTTAAGCAAAGTATCATTCGTTGGCGCAATATAATGCTCTGGCTTTCCTGTGGATGATTTCCTTAACAAATCTAAGTCTTCCACTTGCTTAGAATACCATGAATCTATTATTTCCTGAGTAACTGAACCGCTAGTGCAACCGGTTTCAGAAAGCATTTTTTCATAATTCTCAATTGCTTTAAGACTTCTATCTTTGCTCCATCTCCATTGACCACTATTTGGCGTAAATCCAAATAGTTCGTAGCGCATGGTTGGCCGATCTGTTCCTCTCCAGTGGTTATTCCAACTTCCCGATTTCCCCTCTTCAAGTGGTTTCGTCTGCTTTGAAAATCTATATTGACTGTTTTTTGTATAAAAGAGGATATATTCGTGTCCTTGCCCCAATTTGTCCCAAGTTGCAAACTGAGCTTGAAGAGATTTCGCACCTCTGCGAATAATTATTTGATTCCGAAAATTTGCTTCTCCGAAAACTTCGTCTGCTATTTTTCGCAAGTTTTCCACTTCTTCGTCACCGATTGAGATAAAAATCACGCCATTATCGGCTAATATATTTCGCGCCAACAGCAGCCGCGAATACATCATTGAACACCAGTCTGAATGGTACCTTCCGCTTGCCGCGATATTTTCTCTGTTGTAGTTGATACTTCCATCTTTGTTAAAATACCCAGTCCCCGCGTTGTATTCGTCATTGTCCATCACGAAGGAGTCGGGATAAACGAAATCGTGACCTGTATTATACGGCGGATCAATATAGATCATCTTGACCTTGCCGAGATAGCTCTCCTGCAACAGTTTGAGGACTTCCAGATTGTCGCCCTCGATGTAGAGGTTTTCTGTGGTGTCCCAATCGCGGCTGTCCTCTTTTACAGGGCGCAGGGTCTTGGTGATAGGCCGCGCCGCTTCCGCCATGGCCGCTTTTTTGCCCACCCATGTGAATTCATAGCACTCGTCGCCGTCCACCACATCCCGGCTCAGAAGCTGCTTCAGCACCTCAAAATTGACGCCGCGCTTGATCTCACCGTCCTCGCCCCGCATCTCGGTAATGGCCGAGGGAAACAGCGCAGCGATCTTATCAATATTCCCTGCTACCATGTCAGGGGTTTCAAATTTTAGCTTGTCCATCATTGTTCCTCCGTGTGGATATTAGTTGAAGTTCTGGCTTGCCAAATGCAAGGAGCTGTTCCCGAGAGTAGCGGTGGTACTCTTCGCCAATACTGTCGCCCAGTTTATCGATGTCATCAATAATGTAACCCCAGACAACCTGGAGAAGATTCTCTAACTGGCGGCTTTCTTCAATATAGTTTATAGGCTTAGTACGCCATACAACGGACGGGGGGCCGCCAAAGACATCGCTATATTCGTTAGGGCTTACGAGTAAAAATGCTGCTGCAGACGTCATCAAGCCATCGTCGTGAATAAAGTGCCTATTACGCCAGGAAATGTATTCGTCAAACAACTTAGCGAATTGCGGGAAGCGCTTTTTGAAAGCCGCACGTTTAAGGGAAATCCTGGCCTTAGAATTCCCAAAGCACTTGGCAAAGAGAGCTAAGGCGGAAATGAACAGTCCCTCGTTGATACGGGGGTGATTATTTAAAGAAATGCATTGAAGATAATCGATACCTGCCTCAATATCTCGTAGATTTAAAAAAAGAGAGATATACGGATTCCTTTTCGGATTATCATGTGGAATGTTTACCGGTATACTGCCGGGAACAAAATTGCCTTGAACGACAAGCCCTTTTTGCGGATCATCTGCTAGCACTTTGTATTCAATCATGTTGTTCGCGCTCCTTTCAAAATTTCTAATCAATGTAAGGGTTGTTTTCCAATCTCTTAATTTCCCTCCGCAACTCCATCTGCTTTGCCAGATTCTTTTCTTTCTTCATCCTGGCCCGCAGCTGCTGGAGCTGCCGCTGGAGTTTTTCCTGCTCCTGCGTCTGCTCCACCGCATCTTTCAGGCTTTCCGCCGCCGGAGCATGGAGCGCGTCACCGGCCACAGCGCGGACGATGCCCTCGTATAGGCCATCCATATCCAGTGCCTGCAGTGGCAGGTGCAGCTCGTCCATGCGCTGCCACGGGGTAGCGTAGCTCTGCCGCAGGCGGAACGCGTTGTCGCCGGTCTGCACCGCCTCTTTGTAGCTGACCGACAACCGCGCTGTACCATCCGGTCGCTCCAGCAGAAACAGAATGTGATAGGGGATCTGCTTGTCCATCAGCTCCAGCGTCCGTTTGTCCAGTTTCTGTCCCGTCAGCTTGATGTGAAATACCTCGATCTCGCTGACGGTCTGCCCTTCGGCGATGTTCATGGTCTGGGGCGAGAGCTTGTTGCTCCATGTGATGAGCCGTATCTGCTCCACGAATAGGTGCTTCACCTCTGACGACACGTCCAGATGTTCATAAAATTTCTGCTTGGGGACGCGGCGGCCAAATTCTGTGGTTTTGGGTAGTTCCAGCATCAGCGCTCCTCCTCTCGTACCACCAGGAAGCACACCAACTGGAAGTCATCCAGTCCTGATACCTGACTAAGCAGCGCACTGGTGCCGCCGGATTTGAACAGACTGTCCAGATCGCTGTCTTCCTTGGCGTCCACGATGGACAGCACCGCATCCTCCAACAGACTGGAATAGACCTCCATGCTGCGGCCATCATCCGTTTCGGCGTTAAAAGCCTGATACAGACCCTCGATGGGCTTGTCCTTGCCGCGGCAGAGCTGGCGCATAGCGTCCAGTGTGTCCTTGGGGGACAGGTGATCGTGAATGGTCACACCGTCCTCGCTGAGATGGACCAGATAGTAGGGATGCAGGCGGTTGCGGCTGTCAATGTTCACCTCGTTGTGGACGTTTTTCAGCACGAACACCACGCCCGCCGGTGCGTCGGGCGTAGCCTTGGCCACGGCGCTGATCCCGCCGGGGCTGGTCTCCAGCTCCGGGTGGTGTTTGGCGTATTCCATCAGCTCCATGCGAAATTCATTCAGGCCAAGATCGGTGATGGACACGCCCGTACCCATTTCCTCCAGATCCACGACCTCTGTTTGCAGGCGCTGCAATTGGCGGCGGCGATATTCCAAATCGCCCTGTTCCTCCGGCGAAAGCAGGTTGTCATCGCCGGTGGAGGTCATAACCAGCGCCTTCATACGGGTCTCGACCCGCGCTTTCAGATTGATGTAGTCGTCCAGCGCCATGTCCGGCCAAAAATTGATAAGCTGGATGCGGTCATTATGGCTGCCGATACGGTCGATACGCCCGAAGCGCTGCACCAGCCGCACGGGGTTCCAGTGAATGTCGTAGTTCACAAGACAGTCGCAGTCCTGCAGGTTTTGGCCTTCGGAAATACAGTCGGTGGCGATAAGCAGGTCGATGTTGGGACCGTCCGGCATCAGCGCAGCTTTATCTTTAGACAGGGGTGAAAAGCAGGTCAGCACATTGTTCAGGTCTGCCTTGAACTTGGGGACGGTCGTTTTGCCATCCACCGAGCCGGTGATCAGTGCGGTATTCAGGCCGAAATGTTCCAATGCGAATTTGCTGACGTGGTCGAACAGGTAGGAAGCTGTGTCAGAGAACGCGGTGAATATGATGACCTTCTTGTTGTCACCGTTCAGCGGATTTTCAATTTTCTGCGTCAACGTTTCCAGCAGCATCTGCAATTTGGCGTCGTGGTCAGGTGTGATATTCGCCACGGCATCCAGCAGGGCTTGCAGAATGGTAAGGTCTTCCTCCAGATCGCGCTTCCATGTGAGGTAGTCCATGTCCGCCAATTCGATCTTTACTTTTTTACCCACGGTGAACAGGTCGGCTTCCTGATCATCCGCGTCAAAGTCGGCGGCGGTCAGGTCGTGCAGTTCCACGATACGGTTGGGGGCGTAATTGGCGATGGTGTCCAGTGTGGAGCGCAGCAGGTCTTGTATGCGCTGTAGCGTGAGGCGGAACGAGTGGACAGAGCTCTCCAGCCGTTTCAATAGGTTGATGCTCATCAGGCGGCGGATACCCTGTTCACGGCCAACCTGCGTCAGGCGGTTCTTGCCTTCGTGGTTAAGGTCGGCGTATTTCTCGGCGCGGCTGGGAAGTATGTAGTTGGAGGGCGTATAGATACTCAGCGTCATGCTGATAAGCTTGTCGTATATCTCGCCGTAGGTGATGGCATCTGGTAGGTCGGTCAGCGGCGGGCGTTTGGAGATGGGCGGCAGACGTTCCGGGAACTTGCCAATCTCGCCGACGTTGTAGTATTTCTCAATGTGTCTGCGGGAACGGGCAATCGTAACACTGTCCAGTATCTCAAAAAAGTCGAAGTCCAGCATCCGCAGCAATTTGTCGGTGGTACGCAGCTCGATGTCCCACTCGCTCCATGTGTTGAATGCTTTCTGGGCGGTACGGAAGATCTCTTCTACCGTTCGGTGGGAGGATATCTTGTCGATCCAGGCGTTGCTGTTGCCCTCATAGGCCAGAGCCAGCTGATTCCGCAAGTCATAGAAACGATTGTTGACCGGCGTGGCCGACAGCATCAGTACACGGGTACGGGCACCGGGGCGGATGACCTTGTTCATCAGGTTGGTGTACCGGTTTGCCTTGCCGTCGTCGTCAATGTCGCCGCCGTTGCGGAAATTATGAGATTCATCGATGACCACCAAATCGTAGGCACCCCAGTTGATTTTGGAGAGATCCAGTTCACCGGAGAATCCCCGTGTTCGGGACAAGTCGGTGTGGTACAGCACATCATAGCGCAGCCGGTCACCGGCGATGGGGTTGTTGACATAGTTGGCTTTATAGGTCATCCAGTTATCACTGAGTTTCTTGGGACACAGTACCAACACACGGAGATTGCGGTTTTCATAGTATTTGATGACGGCCAGCGCCGTGAATGTCTTGCCCAAGCCGACGCTGTCCGCAAGAATACAGCCGTTATATTGCTCCAGCTTGCTGATAATGGCTAAAACCGCATCCTTTTGGAAGGTATAGAGCTTGTTCCAGATTTGACTTTCTTTAAAACCGTTGGCCTCATTGGGTAAATCATCTTCGCTGATATTCTCCAAAAAGTCAGAGAAGATGTTATACAGCGCAAAGAAGTACAGGAACTCCGGACTATTCTCACGGTAGGCAGTGTTGATTCGTTCCAGCACTTGATCGGTAACATCTTTCAGTTTGCGTTTGTCGGCCCAAAGCTGGTCAAACAGCGTCAAGTAGGCGGTGCTTTCCGGGGCATCAATCTCGTTGATCATACTGAACATGTTGCCGCCGCGCTCACAGCCCAAGTCGGCACGAGTAAAGCCGTTGACGGGCGCAAAGGCACAAGGAACAGCGTTTTCCACCGTCATAAATCCGGGCATCAGCTCAGAAGTCACGTTGGACTTAAATGACGCTTTCCTCCGTGCCCACTCCGCGCACTCGCGGGAGATGGCTTTTTGCGTGAATTCATTGCGAAGCCGTATTTCAAATTCGCTTCCGTATAACGTTTTTTCACGGTTCAGGCGGGGAATGTAGAATTCCCTCTGAGCCTTTTCCGGCTGCTCTGCCAAAAAGGTCGGGGATGTAAAAATAAACCGCAGGGCGTCTATCCCTTCCAGCTGAGTTTTTAACTCTTCAAAGGCATAGACAGAAAAGCACGCCGCCGCGATAGAGAGCTTGCTGCCGGGCTCCAGTTTTTCTTTTAACTCGTCTGAGAGCTTGTCCGTAATATTGTTGATGATCTTCATAACCCCACCTGCACTTTGCGTTTTACCTTTAGTCATCAGAATTCATAAAACTATATTTATAGTATATATTCGGAGCCAAAAAATATCAATGGTCTGTTTATTTCTCCTAAAAACTATTCATAGTATAGGGAGAGAGGTGAGGACCATTGTCAATTGCAAAAATCATCGGTGAACGGCTGCGCGCCTACCGTATTCAAAAGGGATGGAGTCAGGAGATGCTGGCGGAAAAAGCGGAGCTTCATCATACCTATATCGGCCAGTTAGAGCGCGGTGAGAAGAACGCTACGATTGAAAGCATTTACAAGGTGACAACAGCACTGGACATCCCGCTGTCGGCTTTGTTTGAAAATATATCACCATCATCCGAGGCGCGAGACTATGCCTCTTTGAGTTATGACCTGATACAAAAGCAGCCCCTGCCGGAGCAGGAGATGCTGTATGAGATATTGGAACGCATTATAAGATTTAAACAAGGTACAAACTCTCATTAAAAGCAAAAGCCACCCGAGAAGGGTGACTTAAAAATAGCCCGATGCGGAGGTTCACTCCGTATCGGGCTGTTTTTCGCGGTCGATGGTTTCATTGATCGCGCGGTAGATGAATGCGTTGGTAGACTCCCCGTTGGCGGCGGCGTGTGCTTGAATGCGAGCCTTATTGCCTTTGGGGACGCGGAAAGTGATGCTTTCCAGCTTCTCCTCACGGTATTTTTTGTTGGC
>CAKTNU010000037.1 GCA_934589325.1 uncultured Oscillospiraceae bacterium
AGACGATTTCGAGGACTTTTGGTACGCCGTGAGGGATTCGAACCCCCGGCCTTCTGGTCCGTAGGTTGTCTCAAGGACAAATCGAAACCGTTTCGGCTCCGATTTGCCCCTTTTGCCGCCATTCGCTCGACGGATTTTCCATTATTTCCGTCCGGACATACCCGCTCCAATTCTATTCTGGGTCAAAAGTGGGTCAGCGGAAAAAGCAGACACCATGCGAGGGCGGAGAAATAAGATAGCTAAACAAAAAACAGGGTTGAAATTTTTGCGCTTAACCGTTAAAACAGAACTATAAAAATTTTGAATTTTCCTGCAACCATCGCACACGGTTTCCTTACATGATAGGTGAAAGGCAAAACGCCTGAACACTTTTTATGGGGGAAACAAACAATGAAAAAGAATATCGTGGCTCTTGGTATGACTGCCATTCTGGCACTTTCTCTGATGACTGGTTGCACCGGGAAACAGCAGGATGATGACTCTAAAAACAATCATTCTGGCACGACCGTTACCGCTCCTGCCGGTGACTACGCCGGCGGTCCCACTTGGGGAAAGCCTGCATCCAAGATGGCGGTGAACTTTGAGGGACGCGTCGCTTCTGTTGAAGATGGCAAGGTTACGCTGGAGGACGGCACGGTCATCCTCACCGATGATGTAGAAATCTCTGCACCCGATGGCAGCGCCGCAGAGATCACTGTCGGCGACTACATTCAGGGCTATGCGGAAGACCCTGACGCGGCAGAACTGGACGCATCTTCCATCCTCATTACCGCACTGTAAAAGCAATACGATCCACGTCATCGAGGCCGGATGGCGTGGAGTACACCATAAGGAGACTGACACCCTATGACAGATCTGGAGATCGTTGCGCTATACTGGAAACGCTCCGAGGAAGCAATCGCCTGTACGATGCAGAAGTACGGGCGCTATTTGCTGCGCCTTGCCCAGAATATTCTGCACATTTTGGAGGAGGCTGAGGAATGTGTCAACGAAACCTATCTGTCCGCATGGAACCAACTGCCGCCGGATCAGCCGGAAAAGCTGCTGCCTTATTTGGGACGAATCTCCCGCTGTCTGGCCTTGAATCGATACTTTCCTATGTCCTTGTGTACGCAGAGCCGGTCTGCACACTCCTAACGCTGTTGCTTCTGCCCCTCGGTTTGAAGCTGACGGGCGTGTGGCTGGCCGTGCCGCTGGCACAGGTCATCACCTTTGTGATCGCATGGGCTGCAAAGGGACGTGTAGACAGCCATGCAGAGACTGCATAGAATTTGTCATTATTAAAGCCGACAAGTTTTACGCCGAGGCAGAGCGCAACAATTTTGACAACATTGATCCCATTGCCATTCGGGAAGTCCTCACCGAGCACGGCATTATAGGCGACAAAGTGGTTGACCCTGAAAAGCTGAACAACGCCCTATTTGTTCGGTAGGCCATGGCAGACGGATCGCATCTACGTCGAAGAAAACCTCATTCCTCCTGCGGGAGAAAGACTATTACAGTCCGCACACATCTCTGAGGTGCGTAGGTATGTGCGCTTCCGGTGTATCGGAGTTTTATTTTTTCCCTGCGGAGTGTAATTTGCTGCAATATGACGGCATCGCAGTCGATGCCATTGTGAAAAATCGAAACAGCGAGGTCGACTCCTGCGATGTGCCGTTCTTGCACGATCTTGCCGAGTTCAATGCCGACTGTCTGTGCCTGACGCGCAAGGCAGTAGTGCGCTGCGAAAATCTCAATTGAAACATAACAGCGATTAATGCGTATACTATATATTTTATAAAAAAATAAAAGTTTTTAATTGACAAATTTAAAAAGTAATCATATGATGCAGATAATTCAGGGACACGGCCGGCAAAAAGGGCAAAGCGGCCGCGAGCTGAAAAGAACTTGAAAGACAGGAGGAGCTTATGTATCTTGAGAGAATGACCACAGTACAGGCTGCGGAGGCACTAAGAAAGGATCCTGTTTGTATTTTGCCGATCGGTAGTACGGAGCAGCATGGTCCGCAGTGCGCACTTGGCACGGACTTTCTTGTTCCACGAAACCTTGCGGAGAGAGTTGAAAAGCTGGAGGGAATGGAAAATGTGATTGTGCTGCCGACAATCCCGTTCGGCGTCTGCGACTACCACATGGGCTTTTCCGGGACGATTAATATCGGCTATGAGGGGCTCTATATGCTCACAAGCAAGGTGACAAAGGCGATGATGAAACATGGTGCGCGCCGATTTGTTGTCATAAACGGACACGGTGGGAACACACCGGCAATTGACCAGACGGCTTTGGAGGTATACCGTGCGGGCGGAATCATGGCGTCCATCGACTGGTGGAGCGTTGTGGGACAGATCGACAGCCGTTTTGCAGATGGCGGACACGGAGATGTTCTGGAGACGGCGGCAATGCTGGCAGTAGATGACAGCTGCGTAGACCTGAGCCTTTGCAAGGATATGAACGCACCGCAGCTACCGAATGGATTGTCCGCAAAGTATATTCAGGTGGTGGATTTTCGGGGCGGATCGATTCGGCTGGCAAGGGAGACACAGGAGCTTGCACCGTCCGGCTGGTTTGGCCCGGGGGATCCGCGCATGGCAAGGAAAGAAGACGGCGTGGAGATGCTGCGGGTCTGTGCGGAGTATATTCGCGACTTTATTTTTGCTTTCCGGGAGCTGCAGTAATGATTTGGAGATGGGAGAAGATAAAAATTGATTCAGTTGATTAAGAATGTACGAGCATATCGCAAAGGAGCATGGAGAGACACGCAGATTCTTATAGCCGGAACAAAGGTTGCGGTAGTTTGCGATGCGGTGGAGGAACATATTCCGAGCCTGAAAATCACAGACGGACACGGCATGTACGCGATTCCGGGTTATATAGACCGACATGTACACGTTACCGGAGGCGGTGGTGAGGGCGGCTTTTCCAATGAGGTGGCGCCGCTGCAAATCGAAACGCCGATTCGCTGCGGCGTGACAACGGTTTGCGGGCTTCTTGGAACGGATGGTACGAGCCGCAGCGTGGAGAGCTTGGCGGCAAAGACGATGGGACTTGAGGAGGAGGGAATTACCGCGTTCTTTTTGACCGGGTCATACAATTACCCCTCACCCACTATAACCGGATCGGTAAAGCGGGATATCATGTTTCTGCCTAACTGTATCGGGACAAAAATCGCAATCGCAGATCACCGTGGTTCCTGCCTTCAGGATGCTGAGCTTGCCCGACTTGCCGCAGATACATGGCAGGCAGGAATCCTGAAAGGAAGAAGTGCGTTTGTACATCTCCATGTAGGCCGGGGCAAAGAGGGACTTTCGCCTGTTTTTCGCGTACTGGAAAAGACGGAGCTTCCAATTAGTGTATTTCATCCGACACATATGGGAAATCAGATGGATGATGCGGTCCGATTCGCGCAGATGGGCGGCTGGACTGACTTTACCGTCTGCGACACGCCGGAACAGTCGGTGAAGCAATTCCTGTATGCATTGGAGTACAGCCGTGAAGAGTATATCACAGTTTCTACGGACAGCAACGGCAGCGTACCGGTCTGGAATGAACAGAAAGAAATGA
This sequence comes from uncultured Oscillospiraceae bacterium, assembly GCA_934589325.1. The sequence continues at coordinate 3,562 of CAKTNU010000037.1, forward strand.
TCGGGATTGGCACGGGCAGAATGTCCACGATGCACGAGATGGTTCGCTGCCTGGTCAGGGAAGAGGGAATGCCCCTGGAGCGGGCGATTCGGCCGTGCACGATTAATGCGGCTAATGCATTGTCCCTGCCCGAAAAGGGACGGCTGGAGGCGGAGGCAGACGCAGATATCGTCCTGCTTGACGATGATCTGAATGTGCAGGGGGTATTTGCCGCAGGGCGGGAATTGCTGCGCGAGGGTGAGCTGACCTTTACGCCAAAATTTTCCAAGTGATTCCTAATAAATAGAAATGAGAAAGCCGCTCCATGCAAACGCATGGAGCGGCCTTTTGGGAGAACGAACAGTAGAAGTCACACTATGGCGATTTGCTGACGCAGGCGGCCTGCATGGAAGAGTGCAGACGGTCAAAAATGTCGTTGGCGTCCTTTTCAAACAGCTCATAGGAGTCCCGGACTTCCAAAGCAAGCATGCTTGAGAGCATATTGATAACCGAAATGGCGGCGGTGATGGAATTGAAAAAGATTGTATCCTCCGCAGAGCAGAGCAGGGTGACTGTAGAGGTGGAGCTGGAAACAGGAAGATAGCGGTTGGCGAGAATGATTATCGGGATGTTTTTTTCGCAGAGAAATTGGACTGCGGGAAGGTTCGTGTTGACTACGGCATATTCCGGCAGACAGAAACTGAGAACAACATCCTCCATGGTGATATGGCACAACTGGCGGGAGACGTCGGTGATGCGGGACATATCGACCGATCGGACATCCAACCCGAGCTGGCGGAAGCGATGCTCGGCAAAGAGCCCCACGGAACGGGAAAGCTCATGAGAAAAGATGTAGACGTTTCGGGCTTTCTTGAGCATACGTGCCGCAAAAACAGTACTCTCACAGTTCATTTCCTGATAGGTGTCCTGAAGCCCCTGAATCTCTTTTGCGCTGACACGGGTAAAAAGGTCATTATGATTCGGGATGGATGTGATGCTTGAACGAATGCGGCTGTTGGGCGAAATCCAGCCGCGCACCGTATTCTGCTGAGCCTTTTTGAATTGAAGAAAGCTGGGATAACCGAGCTTGGTGGCAAAATTCAGAATTGTGACCTCCGCAACGTTGGCCTGCGCGGCCAGATCACGAAGCGAGAGAAAGCATGAGGATTCGGGCTGCCGGAGGATAAAGTCCGCGATTCGTCGTTGCGCTTTTGTAAAAGTGTCGTATTGGGTTTGCAGCTGTTCATAAATGTCCATGAATCAATTATTTTTCCTTATCGCTCAACGTCCTCTTACGGAAGAAAGGGCGTTGATTTTTTCCATTTTTTTACAGTATAGCATAGATGTGGCCAAAAACGACAGACGGTAATGTGACAGAAAATAAACAGACATTTTATGCAGATTGATGATTTTATAAGTAGGGTATTGACAAAAAATAAAGAGATGAATAAACTACTTTTAAAGTATTTGATTTGAAAATATAAAAAAATCAAATATAAAGTTTAGATTTTAGCGGTCAATATCAATTGCGGTAGAAAATATGGACTGCACAGAATGAAAAAATTCAGGATTTGCGAGGGGGATGAGATTGGACAGAAAACGGGAGAAGAAGCAGAAAAGGAGGAAGATGCTGAGCAAACGGCAAGAGCCAAAATTACCTGCAAAAAATGCATGAATAAAGCTCAAATCGAGAGAAAGAAGGTACAAAATGAAAAAACTGATTACATTGGTGCTTGCGCTCGTGATGTGCCTGAATCTTGGCGCATGCGGCAAGAAAGAAAATAATCCCGATCAGGGTAACGATTCGGACACTACCGCACTAAAAGACACGATTACAATCGGCCACTATTTGGAGCCGATTTCCCTCGACCCGCAGACAAACGGCGTACTGGCCTGCTTTATGGTTGAGATTCAGATCTATGACACACTTATTCTGGAGCAGGATGGCGAGATTACACCCATGCTTGCAAAAAGTTGGGAATTTCTTGATGACACTACGCTACGCTTTACCCTCAGAGATGACGTTTATTTCCACAACGGCGAGAAGATGACGGCGGAAGACGTTCTCTTCACCATTTATCGTGCGACGACGGATGCTGGCAGCGCGTCGACTTTCTCTTCCGTTGACTATGATAAGTGTAAGGTTGTGGATGAGTATACGTTTGATCTGGCCCTGAAGGCCCCCAACGCATCGATCTTCAACACGCTTGGCACGCCCCGCGGCAGCATCATCTGCAAGTCCGCTTACGAGGAAATGGGCGGCGACGCATATGCGCGTAATCCCATCGGTACCGGCCCGTACAAGTTCGTTTCATGGACGACCGGCTCTGAGATCAGACTTGTCCGTAACGAAGAATACTGGGGCGACAAGGCTCTGACGGAGAATGTGGTCTATAAGTTTATCACGGAGTCCGCGACCCGTCTGGTTGAGCTTGAGACCGGCGGCTGCGACATCATTGATAATGTTCAGGCTAGTGAGGTTGAGCTGCTTGAAGCTACGGATGGTCTGAAGGTTCTGATGGGTCCCTCCTATGCTTACAATACGATTACTTTTAATATGCAGGACGAGGTCCTTTCTAATCCTCTGGTGCGTCAGGCTTTGGCTTATGCCACGGACAAGGCCGCCATTACGGAAGCCTTTTACCCTGGTACCGGCGATACCGCGACGGGTATTATGCCTCTGACGATCTTCGGCTCTAAGGAGACGGCTGGCTATCCCTATGATGTGGAAAAGGCTAAGGAGCTGCTGGCTGAAGCGGGTTATGCAAACGGGCTGGAGCTGAACTTTGTTGTTCAGTCCAACGAGGAGTTGCTCCGCATCACCGAGGCTGTTCAGAATATGTGGAAAGACGTGGGTGTGACCTGTAACATCACGACCTCCGAGGTTGCCGCATATCTGGCTTCCGGCAACAAGCTGCAGGTTGCAATCCGCAATGGTAGTGCCAGCGACCCCAGCAATACGCTCATTATCTATGAGTCCTCCTTTGGCGACCGTATTAATTCCAATGATGCAAAGCTGGACGAGATGATTGCGGAGGCCCGTACTCACTACGATGTAGCTGAGCGTAAAGCGGCCTACAATGAGATTTGTGACTATCTGAGCGATGCGTGCTACACGATTCCGCTCGTATTCAAATATAATATTCTGGCCTGCAGCGATAAGGTCAGCGGTTATGAGTTTGATCCGCTGAGCTGGAACAGAATGTGCTATGTTACTGTTGCTGAAAACTAAGAAAAGCTCACATTGATTGCAAGGCTTGTAAAGCAGAATCAGTAAGATATTCGGTGCGAGCCTGAAAAATCAGGCTCGCACCGAAGCAATTTAACAAGAAAGGCAGGCGGGATATGCTTCGCTTTATTGGAAAACGCATACTGACTATGATTCCTGTGCTGCTCGGAGTGTCCATCCTCATCTTCACCATGGTTTATTTTACGCCCGCTGACGCGGCGGATATGCTGCTGGGAGATGGCGCAACCGAAGAGGACCGGCAGATCCTGCGCGAGGAATTGAAACTGGACGAGCCATATCTGACTCGTTATCTTGATTATATGAAAGGCGTGCTACACGGGGATTTGGGTACTTCCTATTCCACCAAACGCCCGGTATTGGAAGAACTGCTGGACCGTTTCCCGACAACGCTGAAGCTGGCCTCTCTGGGTGTGCTGTTCGCTGTCGTTGTAGGTGTAACGGCGGGTATTATTTCAGCGACGAAGCAGTACTCTATTTTTGATGTGATTTTTAGTGGAATTTCAATTTTCGGCGTTTCTGTACCGAACTTCTGGCTGGGGTTGATGCTGATTTTGATTTTCTCCGTCAACCTTGGAATATTCCCACCGTCCGGTTTTACAACACCGTTGCACTATGTCTTGCCAATGGTCTCGCTGGGCTTTAACTCATGTGCAATTATCATGCGTACAACGCGCTCGAGTATGCTGGAGGTGATTCGACAGGACTATATCCGTACTGCGCGTGCAAAGGGTCAGAAGGAGTGGAAAGTAACGCTTTTTCATGCACTACCTAACGCGCTGATCCCGGTTATCACAGTTATTGGACTTCAGTTCGGCCGCTTGCTCGGCGGCGCAGTTTTGACTGAGTCCGTGTTTTCGATTGCGGGAATCGGCAACCTTCTGGTAAATGGCATCAAGCAGCGTAATGCGCCGCTGGTGCAGGGCGGCGTATTGTTTACGGCGTTCGTTATGACGATTGTGAATTTGTGTGTTGACATTCTGTACGGATTTGCAGATCCGCGTATCCGCTCGCAGTACGTTCGGCGGAAGAGTTCAAACAGAGAGGAGGTCAAGAAGAATGGCAGCTCAGACGCAGACGAATAAAAGTGACGCAGCAAAGGAATATACCATGAAGCGAAAGAGCCAACTCGGTGAGATCGTTAGAAGATTTGTAAAAAACAAGAGTGCACTACTTGGATTGATTATCATTATCGTGCTGGTAATCGTCGCGGTTTTCGCGGACAAGATTGCACCCTACGGAGCCGACGATCAGCTCCTGTCAAGAAAATTTATCGAACCATGTGCGGAGTTCCCCTTTGGAACGGATGACTATGGACGCGACATTCTCAGCCGCTGCATTTATGGTGCGCGGATTTCCCTCACGATCGGGCTGTTTGCAACTGCGATTTCCTGTGTGATGGGTGTGTTTCTGGGCAGTCTGGCGGGCTTCTACGGTGGTACGGCGGATAATGTCATTATGCGTTGTATTGATGTGCTGCTGGCGATCCCGAGTATGCTGCTTGCCCTCTCCATTACTGCGGCCCTCGGAAACGGTATGCGCAATCTGATTCTGGCCGTCGGTATCAGCAGTATTCCTGGGTACGCCAGAATTGTGCGCGCGTCGATCCTGTCTGTAAAGGAACAGGAGTACATCGAAGCGGCTCATTCGATTGGCGCGTCCGATGTCCGCATCATTCTCAAGCATGTGCTTCCGAACTGCCTTGCCCCGATTATTGTGCAGGCCACAATGAACGTGGCGAACGCGATTCTGTCTGCGGCATCCCTGAGCTTTGTCGGGCTGGGCATTTCTCCGCCGATGCCGGAGTGGGGCTCCATGCTTAACAGCGGCAAGGCATACCTGAGAACGCATCCGCATGTAATGGTGTTTCCGGGACTGTTAATCATGCTTTCTGTGTTTGCGGTCAATATGTTCGGCGACGGCCTGCGTGACGCACTTGACCCGAAGCTGAAGAACTGAGAGGTACACCGAAATGAACGATGAGAAGATTCTGAGCATTGAAGACCTTTCGGTCGAATATCGGACGTCGGACGGTGTGGTTAAGGCGGTAAACAATCTGTCCTTGTCCCTGAATAGGGGCGAGGCCCTTGGCCTAGTCGGAGAGACCGGCGCGGGCAAAACGACAACTGCTCTTGCTGTACTGAACCTGATTGCGGATCCTCCGGGAAAGATTGTAAACGGCCGTGTTATTTTTGAAGGAAAAGACCTTGTAAAGGCGTCTAAGCGCGAGTTGAGAAAGTATCGTGGCGAGAAGATCGCGATGATCTTTCAGGATCCGATGACGGCATTGAATCCGGTTAAAACGGTTGGCAATCAGATCATGGAAATGATTACGCTACACAGACATGTTTCCAAGGCGGAAGCAACGGTCATGGCGCAGGAAATCCTGAAGCGAGTCGGAATTGCTCCTGAACGTTTTCACGACTATCCGCATCAGTTCTCCGGTGGCATGAAGCAGCGCGTAGTCATCGCCATTGCACTAGCCTGCGATCCGGAGCTGCTGATTGCAGACGAGCCGACCACGGCGCTGGATGTCACCATTCAGGCACAGGTTTTGGCTCTTATTGAAAAGCTGCGCAAAGAAAGGCAGACCTCGCTGATTCTGATTACACACGATTTGGGCGTTGTTGCCGAAATCTGTGACAGAGTCGCGATCATGTATGCCGGTGAGGTTGTGGAGTACGGTACGCTGGACCACATTTACAATCACCCCAGACATCCTTATACGATTGGCCTGTTTGAGTCAATACCGGATTTTGAAAAGAAAGTTCACCGGCTCAAGCCGATTCCTGGACTAATGCCTGATCCGACAAATCTGCCGGAGGGGTGCAGCTTTGCGCCGCGCTGCAGCAGATGCACGGAAGAGTGCAGACAGTATGACTGTGTACTGAAAGAGGTTGAACCGGGCCACTACGTCAAGTGCATCCACATTGAAGGGAAGGAGGCGGCAGCGGAATGTCAACAATGATCGAAGCGAAAAATCTGAAAAAGTATTTTAAAACAGCCAAGGGACAGCTTCATGCGGTCGATGATGTAAGCTTCAAAATCGAGAAGGGAGCGACGCTTGGCGTTGTGGGTGAGAGCGGATGCGGAAAATCGACTCTCGGGCGTGTTTTGATTCACCTTCTTCCCCGCACCGACGGACAGATACTTTTTGACGGACAGGACGTCAGCGATCTGGAGAAGGCTGAGCTGAAGAAGTATCGAGCTCAGATGCAGATTATTTTTCAGGATCCATACTCTTCGCTGAACCCCAGGCAGACGGTCAGCGAGACCATCGCAGAACCGCTTCGCATCTATCATACATGTGAGAAGAATGAGCTGGAAGCAGAGGTCTTCAAGCTCATGGATACGGTTGGTCTGGCGCGCCGCTTGGCAAACGCGTATCCGCACGAGCTGGATGGCGGACGCAGACAGCGTATCGGCGTGGCGCGTGCTCTGTCGCTCAATCCAAAGTTTCTGGTCTGCGATGAACCAGTATCGGCATTAGATGTTTCCATACAGGCACAGATTCTGAATCTTATGCAGGATCTGCAGGAGGAAAGAAATCTGACCTATCTCTTCATTACGCACAATCTGTCGGTTGTTCGTCATATTTCGGATGAGATTTTGGTCATGTATCTGGGTAAGATGGTTGAGATGGCAAGTGATGAGGATATGTTCACCTGTCGCCTGCACCCATACACGAAAGCGCTGTTGTCGGCAGTCCCTATCCCGAAGTATACAGGTGAGCGAAAAGAGAGAGTGCTGATTCAGGGTGAGGTGACCTCGCCAATCAATCCAAAGCCGGGCTGCCGTTTTGCAAGCCGTTGCCCGTATGCAAAGGACAAATGCCGTCAGACGGACCCTGTATGGGAGGAAGTCCTGCCGAATCATTTTGTAGCCTGCCACTATGTGCGCGAAATCAATCAGCTCGGATGAGGAGGAGAAAATGAAAGAATACCGTGTTGGAGTAATTCAATTGGACACGACAGCTGACAAAGAAGACAACCTGCGCCGGATCGAGGCGCTGGTAAAGAAAGCCGC
>CAKTNU010000038.1 GCA_934589325.1 uncultured Oscillospiraceae bacterium
CCCTATGCCCGCTCCGAGGGCAACTATCATGGGATAGAGCTTGTCATTGCCGTATATCTTATCCGCTCTGGCCTTTTCGACGTTCAGCATCTTGCCCCACATGGCAAGTATAGCCTGAAAACGGCTGTCTCTGCCCTGGATCGCAGAGCCCGCAGCGGAGTCGCCCTCGACGATGTATATCTCGCAGAGAGACGGGTCTCGCTCGTTGCAGTCCTGCAGCTTATCCGGCATCTGGCCGGATTCAAGTCCGGTCTTACGGCGGACAGATTCCTTGGCCTTTCTTGCCGCTTCTCTTGCACGGTTCGCCATCATCGATTTTTCAAGTATGGTCTTTGCCGTTGCGGGATGCTCTTCAAAATATGTCGCAAGCTGGTCGTTTACTATGCCGTCGACCAGTGTTCTTATATATGCGTTGCCCAGCTTCTGCTTGGTCTGCCCTTCGAACTGCGCTTCCGGCAGCTTTACGGATATGACCGCAGTGATGCCCTCGCGGACATCCTCGCCTGATACCTTATCGTCGCCCTTTATAGCGTTTATTTTTGTGCCGTATGCATTTATAACTCTCGTCAGCGCGGTTTTAAAGCCTGTCTCATGCATACCGCCTTCAGGAGTGTGTATGTCGTTTGCAAAGGAGATAAGATTTTCTGCATAGCTGTCGTTATATTGCAGAGCGATCTCGGCTATTGCATCGCCCTTTGTGCCGCTGAGGTATATTACCTCTTCATGCAGCGGGTTTTTATGGCGGTTCAGATAGCTCACAAATTCGCGTATGCCGCCTTCGTAGCACATCGAATCGCTCTCGCCGTCCTCGGTGCGTTTATCGGCTATCTCAATATGCACGCCGCCGTTCAGAAAAGCCTGCTCGCGCAGTCTGGTATGCAGCGTTTCATAATCGTAGACCGTAGTGTCAAACATCTCGGGGTCGGGTTTAAAGGTAACGACGGTGCCGTGCTTATCGGTATCGCCGATCACCTTCATTTCCTGCGTTATGCCGCCGCGGGCAAACTTCATCTCGTATATTTTGCCATCCTTGTGGACCTGAACCTCAAGCCACTCGGACAAGGCGTTGACAACAGATGCGCCGACACCGTGCAGACCTCCGGATACCTTATAGCCTCCGCCGCCGAATTTTCCGCCCGCATGCAGCACGGTGTAAACGACCTCAAGTGCGGGTCTGCCGGTCTGTGCTTGAATATCTACGGGTATTCCTCGGCCGTTATCGGTAACGGTAATGGTATCACCCGGATTAATGGTCACGGTGATATGGTTGCAGAAACCTGCTAATGCCTCATCGATAGCGTTGTCGACGATTTCGTAAACCAGATGATGCAATCCGGAAGATGAGGTCGAACCTATATACATACCGGGACGCTTGCGCACAGCCTCAAGCCCCTCGAGGACCTGTATCTGTGAAGCGTCATACTCATTTATTTTATTCTCTAAATCTGCCATTTGGTGCCTCCGAGTTAAATATTGACTGCGCCTGCTTCCGCACGGCGCAGCAGCGTCGCCGCGGCCATCTGGCTTAAATACACGGCTGTTTTTTCTCCTGATCTATACACGACGAAGGATTTTGGAATATCCTCTGCAGCATTTATAACATATCCTGCCTTTTCTGACATGGCCAGATACTTTCTCGTAAGATGTGATTGAGAGGTCATGTCCAAATCGAAAATGCCTATTATTCCGGCAGTGTCGATGACAGTTCCCTTACCGAGATGCAGATACATGATATCATCCCTTTATTCTGCCGCCGTCAACAAAAAGCACCTTGCCTCCCGTACGGCTTGAAATGCCCTCGTCCTCGCAGCAGGTTATCAGCGTCTGTCCGCCGCCTATGCGGTTCAGTACGAATTTCTGCCGCTTCTCATCCAGCTCCGACAAAACATCATCCAGCAGAAGGATTGGATATTCCCCTGTCTCGTTCAGAAATATCTCCCGCTCGGCGAGCTTCATGGACAGTGCAGCAGTCCTTGTCTGCCCCTGAGAAGCAAAGCTCCTTGCGCTGCGCTTATTTATATATATATCCAGGTCGTCCTTATGCGCACCGGTTAGGCACTGTCCGCTGTCAAGCTCTGCCCTGCGGTGGCTCTCCTGATGCTCGCATATATCGTAATATATCTCTTTTGCACTTGCGCAGACGTTTTTTACCGTGCTGACGGTTCTATATTTTATCTCCAGTTCCTCGCCGCTGCCGGAAAATTCGGCATGTATCGGGCGAGCCGCCTCATCGAGCCGGGCCGCGAAAGCCGCACGATATCTTATGAGCTGAGCCGAAGCGCGGCACATTGCGTCCGAAAATTCATCCAGCGTATCAAGAAGACTTGGCTTTTCATGCCAATCCTTAAGGATGCGTGATTTATTTTCATACAGCTTATTGAAATCCGAAAGTATTTCCGCATATCTGGGGCGTATCTGGCAAATCGCATTATCCATGAGTCTGCGTCTTACTGCTGCGCCCTCTTTGATGAGATTCAGATCATCCGGGCAGAAAAGAACAGCGTTTACGACCTCCGACAGCTCCGACGCCGATTTTCTTACCCCGTTTACCGTTATCTTCTTCGCCGTTCCCGGCTGCATGACAATACGTATCGTCTGTTCTCTGTCATGACTTGTAACATCGGCGAGTATTTCTGACGCAGAGTAGCCGAAGCCGGTAAGCTCACGGTCAAATCTCGTGCGGAAGCTGCGCCCGCAGGAGAGCATATATACGGCTTCGAGAAGATTTGTTTTGCCCTGTGCGTTGCGGCCGGAGATCACGTTCGTGCCGCCGGAAAATTCCGCCGTCTCCCATTCGTAATTTCTGAAGCCGTTAAGTGCGATCTTATTGACCCGCATTTTATTCTATTTCAAAGACGAACCGGTCAAATTCGACCGTATTGCCCGGGTGCAGCTTCTTGCCGCGCATGGTGCAGACCTCGCCGTTGACCTTTACAAGCCCTTCGGATATCGCGATTTTCGCCTCTCCGCCGGTGCCGACGGCAGCGGCATATTTGAGAAATGCGTCAAGCTTGATAAATTCGGTATTTATTTTAATTTTTTCCATTTTTATCTCTTTTCAATCTTTTTTATGCACCGGCATGGAGTCTGACGGGAAGTATCATATATGTGAAGCTCTCGCTGCCGTCAGCCGCTTTTATGATGCATGGAGAGGCTGCAGTGTTCAGGCATATCTTCAGCTTATCCGTACCGGAAGCCTTGAGCGCATCCATGAGATAGCGGTCATTGAAGCCGATCTCCAGATTCTCGCCGCTGCCGCTGCATGTGCAGACGTCCTCGGCCTTTCCGATGGGGGTCGCGCATGTGCAGTCGATGCTGCCGTCGCCGAATATCATACGGACCGGGCTGCTGTTCTTTTCGCTGACTATGAGTGCTACACGGTCTATAGTCGACATCATTTCACTGCGCTCGACCTCTACCTCGATACGGAAATTATCGGGGATAGATTTGCGGTAATTCAGAAACTCACCCTCAAGGCGACGCGAAACGACGACAGTCTCTCCGACGGAGAAGGATATATGCTTTGCACCGACGGAAACCGATACCGCATCGTCAGAGTCTGCGCATATGCGTTCGATATCGGAAAGAGCGGAGCCGGGGACGACAAAGCTGCAATTTTCCATCTTTGCGCTGTCCAGTTTCTCGCAGCGCTTTGCAAGGCGGTAGCCGTCTACGGAGACAAGAGTCAGCATATCGTCCTTTACCTCGAAGAGAGTACCGGTATATATCGGACGGACGTCGCTGTCGGAGACGGCAAATATGGTCTGGTTTATCATGCTCTTGAGTATCTTCTGCGGAAGAGCTATGTTATTGAGCCCGTCGACTGTGGGCATTTCGGGATAATCGTCGGCGCTGATGCCCATGAAGTTGAACTCGCTCTTGCCGCATTTGACGTTTACGTTATTGTTCTGATCGACGTTTATTGTGACTATCCCGTCCGGCAGACGGCGTATCATTTCTCCGAAGAGTCTGGAGCCGACAACTATACTGCCCTGCTCGGAGATGTCTGCGGCTATATTGGTGTAGATGCCCTTTTTAAGGTCGTAGCCCGTTACGCGAAGGTCAACGCCTGCCTGAAGCAGCAGACCCTCGAGGGCAGGTATAGGGCTTTTGGAAGCGGTCGCACGGGTCGCGATGGCACAGGCCGACTGGAGCAAATATTTTTCGCAAGAGAATTTCATTTTGTTTCCTCCGGTAAAAATTTTTCTGTAAGGAATAAATAAAGGATAATTTATTGTTGTAGTTGTTGTAGAGAAAAAAATTGTTGAAAAGTGCTTGAACGCATTGCGGCGCAAGGAAAATCAATGTTGAGAAAAATGTTTTCAAAAATGAAGTTTTGAACAGCGCCTGTTGAACGAAAAACTGTCAACACTACATGTTTCAACTTTACACAGGATAAATGTTGATAAATTCAGAGGGCTGCTCATCCGAGATCAGACGGAATTTATGTTGGATGTAATGTCACGGACGGTGGCCGCCATATTGGAATCCGTCTTTAAAAGATCTTCGACCTTGCGGATAGAGCTTAAAACTGTCGCATGATTTCTGCCCTCATACTGCGCGCCTATGTCCTTGAGGGAGAGATTTGTAAGCGAGCGCATAAGATACATAGATACCTGACGTGCCGCAGCGGTATTTTTGGAGCGGTTCTGGCCTCTGAGATCATCCTCGTTCAGCGAATAGTAGCGCGCTGTTTCACGTATGATGCTGTCCGGCGTCGGAATATATGTGCCTATGCGGATAACGTCCTTTATGGCGCGTTTTACGGAGTCTATGGTGATAACGTCGTTAAGTATCTCCTTATATGCTGTGAGGCGTTTTATGACGCCCTCAAGCTGCCTGATGTTTGCCGTAATATTTGACGCTATGTACTCCACTGCGTCGTCAGACAGCAGCAGACCGAGCTGTGCGGCCTTGTTGCGGATTATTGCCATGCGCGTTTCAAAGTCGGGCGGCTGAATGTCTGCCATAAGTCCGCCCTCAAAGCGGGTGTGCAGACGGTCATCCAGCAGGGACATTTCCATCGGCGGCCGGTCGGAGGTCAGGACTATCTGGTGTCCGGCCTCGTAGATATTGTTGAAGGTATGGAAAAACTCGTTCTGAGTCTGCTGTTTGCCGGCGATGAACTGTATATCGTCAACGAGAAACAGGTCGACGTTTCTGTACTTGGTCCTGAATTCCTCGGCAGTACCGTCCTTTATGGCCTTGACGAGCTGTATAGTAAATTCGTCTCCCTTGACGTATGCAATCTTCTTCGACGGGTCGCGGTCGTGTATGGCCTGACCTATGGAGAGCAGCAGATGCGTTTTGCCGAGGCCGGAGTTGCCGTAGATGAACAGAGGATTATAGGCCTTGCCTGGATTCTCGGATACGGCTATGGCCGCGGCATGAGCAAACTTATTGGAGTTGCCGACGATAAATCGGTCAAAGGTGTAGCCGGCCATCTCCGGAAGAGAGTTGTCGTCCTTTTTCTTGGTAACGTAATCGTTTATCTCATCTCCGGCGAGAATGAGAAGGTCAAAGTCACATGAGAATAAATCTGACAGGGCGGCCTTTATCGTCTCGCCGAAGCGGGAGTTTATTATACTGCGCTTGAAATCCGTAGTAGTATGCAGGACAAGGCGGCAATCGTCTATCTCTACAGGCTCACAGTCGGAAAACCATGTGGTTATCGCGGTCGGCGTCAGCTGAGTTGATAGGATGCGTATTATTTCCTGCCAGATATCGTTGAGAGAATTCATTTTTACATACCTCGCCGATGATATATCTTTTAACTTATATAATATATCAAAAATCAACCCGCATTGCAAGAGATATATAATATAATATAGTAGAAAATCCCCCGGATAATATATCCAGGGGATAGGTAATATGTCCTTACTGCTTTTTCTTGAGCTCCTCGAGTATTTCTGTGAGCAATTCCTCAGTTGTGGGTTTGGGGTTCTCGGCCTCTTCTTCCTCCTGCTTTTTCTCGGTCAGACTGCGGGCTGTATTGAAAGCCTTGATAATGAAGAACACTACAAGTGCGATCAGGAGAAAATCTATTACCGTGCCGATAAAATTGCCGAAGCCTATCGTTATTGCTTCACGCACTACGACGCCGTCAACAACCTCTTCCGGACGGACGAGCAGATTGAGTGCGCTCATGTCACGTGTGCCGCATATCCAGCTTATAAACGGCATGAGGAGGTCATTTACAAGAGAGGTGGTTATTTTGCCGAAAGCCGTTGCGATAACGACGCCGACTGCCATATCCAGAACATTTCCGCGGCTGATAAAGGCCTTAAATTCTTCAAAGAACTTTTTCATACGCTTATCTCCTGTAAAATATTTACTTTATTATTTTTTAGGTACAAGCACCTTGGTTCCGCCCATGTACGGCCAAAGAACTTCAGGGATAGTAACGCTGCCGTCAGCCTGAATGTGATTTTCAAGGAAGGCGATAAGCATACGGGGCGGTGCGACCACGGTGTTATTGAGGGTATGCGGCAGATACATCTTTCCGTCGGCGCCCTTTACGCGCATTTTCAGGCGGCGGGCCTGCGCATCACCGAGGTTGGAGCAGGAGCAGACTTCGAAATACTTTTTCTGGCGCGGGGACCATGCTTCAATGTCGCAGGACTTTACCTTAAGATCGGCCAGGTCTCCGGAGCAGCACTCAAGCTGACGCACAGGTATCTCCATGCTTCTGAACAGCTCAACGGAGAAACGCCACATCTTTTCATACCATGCCATGGAGTCCTCAGGCTTGCAGACGACTATCATTTCCTGCTTTTCAAACTGGTGGATGCGATATACGCCGCGCTCCTCTATGCCGTGCGCGCCCTTTTCCTTGCGGAAGCAGGGGGAATAGCTTGTAAGAGTCTGGGGCAGGGAGTCTTCGGGAATAATCTGGTCTATGAATTTGCCTATCATGGAGTGCTCCGAGGTGCCTATAAGATAAAGGTCCTCGCCCTCTATCTTATACATCATAGCATCCATATCGGTCTGGCTCATAACGCCTTCAACGACGTTGCCATGTATCATGAACGGGGGGATGCAGTAGATAAAGCCCTTATTGATCATGAAATCACGCGCATAGGCCAGAACTGCGGAGTGCAGTCGGGCAATATCGCCCATGAGATAATAGAAGCCGTTGCCGGATACACGGCCGGCCGCGTCCATATCAACGCCGTTGAAGCGCTCCATGATCTCGGTGTGATAGGGAATATCAAAATCAGGGACTACAGGCTCGCCGAAGCGCTGCACCTCGACATTGCAGCTGTCGTCCGGACCGATAGGAACGCTGGGGTCGATTATATTCGGAATATTCAGCATTATTTCATGGATGCGGGCAGCATACTGCTCTTCAAGGGTCTCCAGCTCTGCCAGACGGTCCGCATTTGCCTTGACCTGTGCCTTGATTTTCTCCGCCTCCTCAAGCTTGGACGGGTCCTTCTTGGCCTGACCCATGAGCACACCTATCTGCTTTGAAAGAGTGTTTCTGCTGGCGCGCAGATCGCTTGCCTCGGTTATTGCGGCGCGGTTTTTCCCGTCAAGCTCAAGGACCTCGTCAACGAGGGGGAGCTTTGCATCCTGAAACTTCTTTTTAATGTTCTCACGGACTATATCGGGATTTTCTCTTACAAATTTTATATCGAGCATTTTTTATTATCTCCTGTCTTTATTTATTCAGCTTAAGTAATGTATCTATAAGAGTTTCTCTGTCGTCGGCGCCGTAAAATTCAATTTCTATACGGCCTGTGCGCTTGCCGTCAATGAGCCGAACCTTGCGTCCGAGCTTTTTAGACAGCTGCTCGGATACCTCTGCGGCGTAATCAACGCTTATTCCGTCAGTCTTTTCGGGTGCCGTTTTTGGTGCCTTATTTATCCGCACCGCCAGCTGCTCCGCTTTTCTAACTGAATAATTTTTGCTTATTATCTCCTTTGCGGCGTTCAGCTGCTGTGCCGGGTCTGATACCGGCAGTATTGCTCTGGCGTGGCCTGCCGAGAGCTGACCTTTCTCGACCATGTCCATGACCGCCGGTGACAGAGACAGCAAGCGCATCGCATTTGTTACTGCGGGCCGTGAGCGCCCAACGCTTCTTGCTGCATCCTCCTGCGTCAGACCGTATTCCTCAATGAGCAGCTTATAGCCTTTTGCCTCTTCGATTGGGTTCAGATCCTCGCGCTGAAGGTTTTCTACCAGCGCCAGCTCTGCGGTCCTGCGGTCATCAGCTTCTATAACCCGCACAGGGACTTCCGTAAGTCCGGCCATGCGTGATGCGCGCCAGCGGCGTTCGCCTGCGATTATCTGATAATATCCGCTGTCTAGCTTTCTGACGGTTATCGGCTGAATGAGCCCGTATTGACGTATTGAATCTGCCAGCGCCTCAAGTGCCTGCTGATCAAAATATTCACGCGGCTGCTCACTGCGTGGCTCGACCTTGGCTATCGGCAGAGTCAGCTGTTCCGCTTCGTCGTCATATTCATCCGCACCGAACAGAACACCAAGGCCGGTCCCAAGACCTTTCTTTTCTTTTACTGCCATGTCCCCTCCTTATGCCTTTGCGCTGCTTCTCGCATCAAATTCTTCTGCGAGAGCCATATATGCCTTGCTGCCCTTATTGTATTTTTCGTATATCACGCCCGGTATACCGTGACTCGGAGCCTCGGACAGCCGGATGCTGCGCGGAATGACTGTGCTGTAGACCTTGTCGCCGAGATATTTTCTTAGTTCGTTTGCGACCTGTGTTGTCAGATTCATGCGTGCGTCATACATTGTGAGGACTATGCCCTCTATCTCAAGACGCTTGTTCAGCCGCTTCTTGCACATTTTTATGCTTGTCATCAGATCCGCGATGCCCTCAAGTGCGTAATACTCGCACTGCATCGGAATAAGTACACTGTCGGCTGCGACAAGTGCATTTATCGTCAGCAATTCGAGGGACGGCGGACAGTCGATAAAAATGTAGTCATAGTCCGTGAAAAGTGTCATCAGCGCATTTTTGAGGACAAATTCACGTCTGTCGGTGCCGATGAGCTCTACAGATGCGGCTGCAAGCTCTTTCCCAGTCGGTATGACGTCGCCGTATTCCGTATGCTTTATACAGTCAATGGCAGAGGCATTGTTTATCAAAATATCATATGTGTTGGGACGGCTCGACTTCGGCACTCCCATGCCGGAGCTTGCGTTGCCCTGCGGGTCACAGTCGACAAGCAGTACGCGTCTGCCCATCGTGTGCAGCGCCGCACAGATGTTCACGCAGCTTGTGGTTTTGCCGACGCCGCCCTTCTGATTTGCTACTGCAATTATTTTTGCCAAGTTCTCACCCCTTGCTTTGTTGCTGTTTTGCATTATATCAGCAGCGGGGTAATATTGCAATGTTTCACATGAAACATTTTTGCGATTTTATTTAATGTTTCACGTGAAACATTACTATCAGCCGACAAGCATATCTATATCTGCAACGGTCAATCCATCATGAAGAGAAAGGTTTATGCCATATGCAATCAAACGACCGGCTCGACGGACGGCTGAATCAATGTTTCTGGGCGTGACAAACATTCCGGATACGTCATCTCCGCCGCCGAGTGCTGCAGCGTCTATTACTGTAGGGACGCCGACGGCGGCAACCGGCAGACCAAGAGTATCACAGCTCAGCGGTTCCCGGTCATTGCCGACGCCGGAGCCGGGCGCTATACCGCTGTCACAAATCTGAACAGTCCGGCAGAGCCGTGCAGGATCGGAGCCCGCCAGAGCATCAACGACGATGAGACAGTCCGGCGCAAGCTCCCGGACCAGTGTTTTTATCTGTGCGGCACTCTCCATACCGGTCGTACCGAGAACACCGGTACGGCACAGCGCAGTAGAACAAAAATATTCAAATCCCGGAGAAGACTTCAGGTGCCTGGTGACAAGAGTATATGCAGCCGTCAGATTTCCAAGGGCATCGGGAGTGATATCCGGATTTCCGAGGGCGGCGATGAGTGCAGAGTCTTTATGCGCGGGCAGACAGCGATCAAGAAGCTCAGCGACGGCCTGCGCAGCGCCCGGAAAATTGTCACCTCCACGATCCATGAATGAGGGCAGCTCGAGCGTAAAGTATTTTCCGATGGGTTTATTCAGTCTCTCCGCTCCGCGGCCGTCAAGTATCTCGACCGATGTCACGAAAAACCCGTGAAGCTCCTCATTCTTCGCAATAACACCTTCAAGCCTGTTTACATCTTCAGTCTCGCCGCACGCGACACGAAGAGATTCACTTGCAATGTCTGTTCTTACATTTATTGACATAATATACCTCCGGAAAGAAAATATGACGCAAGATATTGTATATTTTCCCCCTGATGCATGCGAGAAATAACAAGAGAAAAAAATATTTGTTTTTTTGTAAAAAGTACTTGATTTTCAATAACTTCTTTGCTATAATCTTTTAACGCGAGTCCATGTTGACTCAATTTTATAGGAGGAGGTGGCGATCGAAACATGGCCAACATTAAATCTTCTGCCAAGAGGGACGAGAAGTC
>CAKTNU010000039.1 GCA_934589325.1 uncultured Oscillospiraceae bacterium
CTATAGGATTGCTCATTGATAGTTTTTCTCCTTTAAAATTCTGTCGATATCGCGCTTGCTCTGCCGTTCGGCCTCACTGTCGCGCTTGTCGTGCAGCTTTTTGCCCTTGCACAGCCCAAGTTCGACCTTTACACGGCTGTCCTTGAAATACAGAGACAGCGGAATAAGTGCTACGCCGTCCTGCATTATACGGGCGTTGAGCTTGAGTATCTCCCGCTTGTGCATCAATAATCTGCGCGGGCGGACAGGGTCTTTGTTGAAGATGTTGCCCTGCTCATAAGGACTTATATGCATGCCGCGTACAAACAGCTGCCCGTCCTTTATCGTGCAGAAAGCATCCTTCAGATTCACATTGCCTGCGCGGATGGACTTGACCTCGGTTCCGGCGAGCTCAATGCCTGCCTCAAATCGTTCCAACACGAAGTATTCGTGAAATGCCTTACGGTTGCTTGTTATCTCCTTCATGCCGGACTTTTTCGCGGCCAAGTGTCTCACATCCTTTCAGCGTGCATATTATAGCACAGTAAAAGTGAAAATCAAAGAAAATTCTGTGAATTTTTGATTTTGGTGTTCCCGTATAAGTACATACAGCAAGAAAGATATAAAAATATCAAAATTTTCGGCAAATTAATATGGAAATCACCGAAAGCATATGATATACTGATAAACACATTATGTAAATTAAATTATTTTTGGATGTGATTGATATGGAATACATAGAAAAACGCATAGACGGAGAGCTTAAATACAGCGGAGTCATAGTCAAGGTCAGGCTGGATCGTGCGGAGCTGATAAACGGTGATATTGTCAAACGAGAGGTCGTCGAGCACCCGGGCGGAGTTACTGTGCTGCCGGTCGACGAGGACGGAAACTGCTACATGGTGCGGCAATTCCGTTACCCGTTCCAGCGCATGATGCTTGAAGCGCCTGCCGGTAAGCTCGAATACGGTGAGGATCCGCTGGAGTGTGCTGTGCGTGAGCTGTCGGAGGAAACGGGATTTTCGGCGGATGAGATGATATATCTGGGCGCCTGCTGCACTTCTCCCGGCTTCTCGACGGAAGTTCTGCACATTTACCTTGCTCTCGGTCTGCATGCGGGCGATAGTCACCCTGATGAAGACGAATTTCTCGACGTAGAAAAGCATAGCCTTGCCGAGCTATCTGCGAGCGTGATGTCCGGCGAAATAGACGACGGAAAGACCATTGTCGCCGTCCTGAAGGCTGAAAAATATCTCAGCGGCAGGCAGAACAGTGCTAAAATATAAATATAGTTGCCAATTTCCGCGTTATGTGCTAAAATCAAAAATCGGTGGCCGCACTGCTGTGTACCGCCGATGAAATTGGAAGGTGTAAGCTCTTGGAAAAATACGTTATTAGGGGCGGCAGTGTGCTGCACGGCGAGGTCGAAATAAGCGGAGCAAAGAATGCAGCTGTTGCAATAATTCCCGCGGCTTTGATGGTTGACGGTGTCTGCCGCATAGAGAACCTCCCCCAGATAAGCGATACGGATATGCTGCTGACGATACTGTCCGATTTGGGCGCAAAGGTCAGCTTTATCAATAAAGCAACCATTGAGATTGACTGCACGGATGTGCGCTATAACGACGCTCCGTATGACCTTATGCGCAAGATAAGGGCGTCTTATTATCTTATAGGCGCGATGCTAGGCCGTTTCGGAACGGCAAAGACCACTATGCCAGGCGGCTGCAACTTCGGTGTCCGGCCGATAGATCAGCATATCAAGGGTATGACTGCCCTCGGCGCTGATGTAGATGTCCGCAACGGTTTCGTGTATGCCACGGCGAGAGACGGTAAACTTCACGGTACGAGAATATATCTCGATAAGGTCTCTGTCGGCGCTACGATGAATATCATTCTGGCGGCGACCCTCGCGCAGGGACGTACCATTATTGAGAATGCCGCAAGGGAGCCTCATATAGTTGACCTTGCAAACTTCCTCAATTCCATGGGAGCGGATATCCGCGGCGCGGGCACAGACACCGTCAAGGTCAACGGCGTGGATAAGCTCCACGGCGGCTGCTATACAATAATTCCAGACCAGATCGAGGCCGGCACCTACATGGTCGCTGCTGCCGCCACCGGCGGTGAGGTCCTGGTCAAGAACGTTATTCCCAAGCATCTCGAGTGCATAAGCGCAAAACTGCGCGAGACCGGCACTATCGTTCAGGAATACGAGGACTCCGTTCTTGTCAAAGGCGCAAGCACTCTGCGCAAGGCAAACATCAAGACCCTGCCTTATCCCGGATTTCCCACAGATATGCAGCCCCAGATGGGTGTGCTGCTGTGCATCGCGAAGGGGACGTCGGTCATTACGGAGGGTATTTACGATAATCGCTTCAAGTATGTCAATGAACTGCGAAAAATGGGCGCGGAGGTTCAGGTCGACGGCCGCGTAGCCGTTTTCGAGGGCGGAACAAAGCTGACCGGAGCGCCGGTTCTTGCATGCGATCTGCGCGCAGGCGCCGCGATGGTCATTGCGGGTATGTGCGCAAGCGGTGTTACCGAGGTCGAGGATATCCATTATATCGAGCGCGGATATGAGAATTTTGTCGGCAAGCTTAAGAAGCTCGGCGCGGACATTGAGATAGTTGATTTCCCGGACGATGGCGACGGGGCAGACAAGGTCATCTGCGTCTGCTGATGAAGGTCTGTGTTTTTGCCAGCGGTTCCAGCGGCAACTGCCTGCTGCTATCGGGCAGCGGCACGAATATACTTATCGACGCCGGAATTTCCATGCGCAGGATCGTCGGCAGTCTTGCGCAGATGCGGTTAACAATGCGCGATATCGGCGGAGTGCTTATTACACATGAGCACTCCGATCATATTTCCGGGCTGAAAATGCTGCTGAAATACCACGATGTGCAGATATATGCACCGCATACGGTGGCAAACCGTCTGTGCGGCGCGGTTCCGGAGGCGCTCGGTGCGATACATATTATCCCTGTAGGCGAGACTTTCGAGATCGGTGCGCTAAGCATAAAAGCCTTTCATACGCCGCATGATACCGACGAGAGCGTTGGATATCGTGTAGAGGGCGGCGGGATATATGCACACGCAACCGATATGGGAATGGTCACGGATGAAGTTCTGAATGGACTTCTCGGCGCTGATACCGTGCTGATAGAGTCAAATCACGATGAGGATATGCTCCGCTACGGCGCATATCCATACTATCTCAAACAGCGCATACTGTCCGACCACGGTCATCTGTCAAATGAAAATTGCGCCGCACTTGCCAGAACGCTTGCAGACGGCGGCACAAGGCGCATAATCCTCGGTCATCTCAGCCGCGAGAATAATACTCCTGCGAGGGCGATGTATGCCGCAGAGAAGGCGCTTGAAGGAACTGATACGGAGCTGTATTACGCGCCTGTTATCGGCTGCCTTGAGGTTGAAATCGGGAGGAAAGCACCGTGCTTACAGTAAGGCTGATATGCGTCGGCAAAATGAAGGAAAGGTTTTATATCGACGCCTTTTCGGAATATTCAAAACGCCTCGGCGCGTACTGCAGATTCGAGTGCACGGAGCTTACGGAGACACGTCTGCCGGATCCTCCGTCGCAGAAGGAAATAGATGCGGCACTCGAAAAGGAGGCCGTCGAGATAAATAAATGCATCCCGCAGGATGCATATCTTGTCGCGATGTGCGTGGAGGGCAGCCAGATGTCCAGCGAAAAGCTGGCCGAATCGATAGCACGTCAGGCAATATCAGGCAGGTCGAGGCTGTGCTTTGTTATTGGCGGCTCATTCGGGCTGTCGCCGGGTATAAAACGGCGTGCCGATCTGCAGCTTAGTATGTCACCGATGACCTTCCCGCATCACCTTGCACGCGTGATGCTTGCCGAGCAGATATACAGAGCATTCAAAATAAATGAAGGCTCGCGTTATCATAAATAATTTTTCAGGAGCGACCGGTATGGACGAAAATGAAAAAAAGCTTTGGGGACGTGTCAAGAGCGGCAGTCTCCTCGAGAACTGGCCGAAGGGTGCCGACGGTGAACCGGAGGAGCCGGTGCGCCTGTGTACCTGCAAAAGCGTTGATATGAGCGACGAGCTCAAAATAAATATGCTTGAGGCATACGGCATCCCGTGCCTGCGGGCTTACCCCGGAGACGGCAGTTTTGGACGTATCATCTTGGGAATAAGCGGACAAGGCGTGGATATCCTTGTGCCGAAATCAATGTATGAAGATGCTGCGGCGCTTTGCAATGAAGAAGGAGTTGTAGAAGAAGATGAGTAATCGCAATTACAAAGAGGAATACCAGCACTGGCTTGACAGCCCCGCACTCAGCGAAGAGGAGTGGAAGGAGCTTAACTCCATCTCCGGCGACGAGGAGGAGATAGAGAGCCGCTTTTTTGCCCCGCTCGAGTTCGGCACAGCCGGACTGCGCGGCACTATGAAGCTTGGCCTGCACAACATGAATATACACATCATCCGACATGCAACTCAGGCCTTTGCAAATGTCATTCTTGAAGAGGGCATGGAGGCTGCAGAGCGCGGCATAGCGATCGCGCATGACTGCCGTATAAACAGCCGCCGCTTTGCGGAAGAGGCGGCCTGCGTCATGGCGGCAAACGGTATCCGTGTACGCCTGTTCGAATCTCTGCGCCCGACTCCTGAGCTGAGCTTTGCCGTTCTGCACTACGGCACTGCCGCCGGACTCAATATCACTGCCAGCCACAACCCTAAGGAGTATAACGGCTATAAGGTCTACTGGTCAGACGGGGCACAGCTTCCGCCGCAGAAAGCCGAGGCCATCGCAAAGCAGATGGAGGCCATTGATATTTTTACCGGCTTCAAGACCTGCGATTATGATGCCGCCGTCAAGTCCGGCAAAATCGAAATACTCGGCGAGGAGACCGATGAGCTGTTCATGGAGCAGGTGCTCAAGATGGCCATTGACAAGCAGGCCGTTGCGGATGTCGCGGATGATTTCAAGATAGTCTATACGCCGTTCCACGGCTGCGGCTATAAGCTCGTCCCCGAGGTGCTGCATCGTCTCGGTATCAAGTATCTTTATCCAGTGCCCGAGCAGATGGTCATTGACGGCAGCTTTCCGACCGTTGTCAGCCCCAACCCCGAGAACCCGGAGGGCTTCTACCTTGCGGTTGACCTTGCAAAGAAGGTGGGTAGTGACCTGATAATCGGCACCGACCCCGACTCTGACCGTATCGGGACTATGGTTCGCTCCGGCGACGAATACGTCACTATTACCGGCAACCAGATGGGCATACTCCTGCTTGACTATATCATAAAGGCAAAGAAGGCGACCGGTACGATGCCGGACAATGCAGGCTCTGTTGCCAGTATTGTAACCACGGGTATGGCCAGAGCCGTATGCGAGGCAAACGGCGTGCATTTTGAAGACACATTTACAGGCTTCAAGTTCATGGCCGAGCGTATAGCGGAGTGGGAAGCGGCCGGAAGCTATAAATATATCTTTGCATTTGAAGAGAGCTATGGCTACATGATGGGCGACTATGTCCGTGATAAGGACGCCGTTACCGCTTCGATGATGGTCGCAGAAATGGCCGCACATTATCACAAGCAGGGCATGACTCTGCTCGACGCTATAAATTCTCTTTATGAGAAGTACGGCTGGTTCATGGAAAAGACCGTTAATCTTGTTATGCCCGGCGTAGACGGACTTCAGAAGATGAAAGCTTTGATGGATGAACTGCGCAGCCAGCCGCCCAAGGAGATAGAGGGCGAGGAGGTCGTTCGCCTGAGAGATTATCTTGACGGCAGCATCCAGGTTGCCGGTCTCGGCGTTGTCGGCAAGACTCCATTCTGGGGCTCCAATGTCCTTTATTTTGAACTGCGCGACGGCAGCAGCTTTATCATCCGCCCCTCCGGTACTGAGCCGAAAATCAAGATTTATCTGCTCATCCGCGGAGGCAGCAAGGCCGAGTGCGAAGAGCGCATAGAGAAATACATGCATTATATCGAGGTGCTTAAGAGATGAAAAAGTACATCGACCTGTTCATGGTATTCGCCAAGATAGGTGTGATGACTTTCGGCGGCGGTTATGCGATGCTCCCGATGCTTGAACGCGAGCTTGTGGACAATCGCGGCTGGACGACGAACGAAGAACTCATGGATTATTTTGCCGTCGCCCAGTGTACCCCCGGCGTTATCGCCGTCAATACCGCGACCTTTATCGGCTATAAGCTGTACGGCAATCTGGGCGGCATAATCGCAACGCTTGGCGTTGTGTTCCCGTCGCTTGTCATAATCACGGTCATTGCCGGTGTGCTTACGAATTTCGCGGATATCCCCGCCGTAAAGCATGCTTTTGCGGGCGTCCGCGTATGCGTGTGCGTACTTATTTTCAATGCCGTCGTTAAGCTCTGGAAAGGCGCGATCAAGGACAAAGCGGCTCTTGCGCTGTTTCTGATAGTATTTTTGCTGTCGGTATTCTTTGATGTGTCCCCGGTCATATATGTCATTGCATGCGCTGCGGCCGGTATATTCCTTACGAAAATGGGGGTGCGCGGTAAATGATGCTGTATCTGCGCCTGTTTTTCGAATTTTTCAAGACGGGACTCTTTGCGGTCGGCGGCGGCATGGCTACACTGCCGTTCATGTATGATATATCGGACAGAACCGGCTGGTTCACTCATGCCCAGCTCGCCGATATGATAGCTGTCTCGGAGTCGACACCGGGACCTATAGGCGTCAACATGGCAACCTATGTCGGCTTCACGGCCGGAGGCATACCCGGCGCAATAGTCGCGACATTGGGAATAATCACGCCTTCGATCATAGTTATCCTGATAATTGCAAGAATATTGAAGGCTTTCCGCGAAAACCGGTATGTGGACGCTGCATTTTATGGTCTGCGTCCCTGCTCAATGGGGCTTATCGCGGCAGCCGGAATACTTGTAGTAAAAATCACCCTGTTTGACCTCAATACATTCGATGGAAGCGGTGCCATACTTGATCTGTTCAATTTTAAGGCTTGGGCACTGGCGGCGGTCCTGCTTGTGCTCACAAGGTGGGTCAAGCAGACAAAGAAGCTCCATCCAATAATATTCATACTGTTTTCTGCCATTGTAGGAGCCGCGTTCGGCTTCTGATCTACAGCAGCGATCCAAGTATATATCCAAGCGCCGAGGAAACGGCGCAGCTTATCAGGCGGCCTGTCGTGTACAGGCTGCCTTTTATATCGCTGTCTGACAATACCGCATAGGTCTGAAAGTGCACTGACAGCCCGCCCCAGCCGACGATCCCCGCCGCGGCCGCGAGGTTTGCCGGTGTCGGCGATAGCCCGCGCATCGCGCCGATGCCGCTGCCGAGCTCAAGAAAACCCGAGAGTATGGCTCTGGCTGTATGCAGCTCAAGTCCAGTGACGGCCGAAACGTGTCCTGCGAATACCGAGAAGTAGCCGTGTGTGTCCAGCAGACCTATTATTACGCAGAAGCACACAATAAAGCCGCAGACGCTTAAAATAGCCTGCGCCGCGTGCCTTACCGATTCCACGAGTGCATCGCCGCTCGGCTCCGGCAGCTGAGGCAGCGTGGAATGATATTTTCCGTTTCCTCTGAAAAAAAGCCCGGTCATCAGCGCGGCGAGAATATGTATAAAATACAGCAGCATCCCAAACCTTGCCGAACCGAACACACCGGCACCGATCGACCCCACAAGAAAAGCCGGACCCGAATTGCTGCAGAAACCGATAAGGCGTTCGGCCTCTTCACGCCCGACGAGCCCTTGACGGCGCATATCGGCAATGTATGCCGCACCAAGCGGATAGCCGCCCAGCAGACCCATAAAGAGAGCCGTCGCTCCGGCTCCGGATATGCCGTATATCCTTTGTGCGGGAGTTGCCAACCGGCGTGCAAGGCGCGAAGCAAATCCGAGCCGGTTCAAAAGCCCTGATAAAACAAAGAACGGAAAAAGCGATGGGATGATGAGCTCCGCGCATAGACGCAGCGCATAGCGCCCGCTGTCGATCATCTGCTGCGAGGCAAGTATCATCTCCACCATGGCGCACAGCGCCGCGATAATTGCTATCTTAGCTTTCATCAAACGCCCTCCAGCCTGTCTTGTCCATGTATTATAGCTATGTCCGGCGGCATAGATTTATACGGACGGGGAGGTGGCCGCTATGAAAAAAGCGAAACTTGCGGCGCAGGAGCTTGCCGACAGGTTTGACCTGCCGCAGGAGGCGCTGCTTGGCAGCGGCAAGCTGACCGTTGTCGCCGGGCGGCGGGTATTCGTTGAAAATCACAGAGGAATACTGGAGTACGGTACAGGGCGTATGGTCATCTCACTTGACCGCGGCAGAGTGGTTATTAACGGCACAGAGCTCGAACTGGCCGCGATGAGCGGCCGCGAGCTTGTCATAAGAGGTAAGCTGCAATCTGTGGAATGGGAGTGAAATGAGCGGAATAATTGACCGCGCAGGCGGGATCGTCAGACTCGGGATAAAGGGGGCACGGCCGGAAGCGGTACTGAATGGCTGCGCATTTGCAGGGATAGAGCTATGGGGACTTGAGTGTGTGGACGAATGCCGTGTCGAGGTGCTTGCACGCGAAAGTCAGCTTGAGGATATCAGGAAGATATGCCTGCGCTGTATGTGTGACGCGGAAGTGATAAGCATACGCGGCGGCAGCCGATGGCGGAAGCTCATTAGGCGGCGCGTGGTGCTGATAATAGCGGCGGCGATAGTTTTCCTGCTGCTCATATTGTCCTCGCTTTTCATTTGGGATATCGAAGTGGAGGGAAACAAAAACATATCGAGCGGCGAGATACTGCGAAGCCTTGCCGAATACGGCATAGCCGAGGGATGCTTCTGGCCGGGACTGCCCATAGATATAATACGAAGCGATGTAATAGCCGAAAATCCGGAAATCGCATGGCTTACGGTGAATATCAGCGGTTCAAAAGCGAACGTACTCATAGAGGAGCGCATTGAGAAGCCGGAGATATATTCCGAAATCAATGCGGCCGACATTATCGCGTCACATTCCGGAGTGATACGCCGCATGTCGGTTATGAACGGGAAGCCGATGGCTGCAGCCGGGCAGACCGTGCTTGCGGGTGATGTTATTGTGAGCGGTACTATGGAAAGTCTTACCGGAGGCACACGTTATGTCCGGGCTCTCGCGGATATTCAGGCCGAGACATGGTACGAGCTGACCGCCGCATGCCCGATCGAAACACTGCGGAAGACTGTAACCGAGAAAAGCACTGCAAAATTTGCGCTGAAAGCCGGAAAAAGTCGCATAAATTTTTATTTTGGCAGTGGAAAAGATATTGACGTATGTGATAAAATAACTCATGAGTATAAACTTGGCATACCCGGTCTGTTCACGCTGCCGGTAAGCATCATCAGCGAACGATACGAATATCGTGATCATACCGCAGGTGAATGCTGCCTGCCGCAGGAGCTTGAAGCGAGACTGGAGGCGTGGCTCCGCGAAAACGTTGACGGAAATATACAGGAGTTCAGCTTTTCACATGCTGAGAGCGGCGGACTGCTGGTCGTGACCATGCGCGCACGATGCCTTGAAAATATAGCCGAGACTGTGGAACTGCCGCAGCCGGAAGGGGTAACGAATGATAGAGAAAACGATTGAAGTCGAGAGAATGGAGCACGTCATAAGCGTATTCGGGTCGTTTGACCAGAATCTGCGCATAATTGAGACGGAGCTCGGAGTAAAAGTTCTCGACCGCGACAATATGATACACATCTGCGGCGAGGAAGAGAATGTAATGCTTGCCGAGAAAGCTATAAACGGCCTGCTGACGCTTGCCGCAAAGGGCGAGAATATAGACGCACAGAACGTCAGATATATTCTCAAGCTGGTCTCCGAGGGCAAGGAGACAAAGATCCAGGAGCTGGCGGGAGATGTTATCTGCATAACGGCCAAAGGCAAGCCTATAAAGCCAAAGACTCTCGGCCAGAAATCCTACTGTGACGCAATAGCGAAGAACACGATAACACTCGGGATCGGCCCTGCCGGTACCGGCAAGACGTATCTCGCTGTCGCAGCTGCCGTTGCAGCTTTCCGTGCCGAAGAGGTAAACCGTATAATCCTTACGCGCCCGGCAGTTGAGGCCGGTGAACGTCTCGGTTTCCTTCCCGGTGATCTTCAAAGCAAGGTGGATCCGTATCTGCGACCGCTGTATGATGCATTGTTTGATATGCTGGGTGCGGATACTTATCAGAAATATCTTGAACGCGGCAATATCGAGGTCGCGCCGCTGGCATATATGCGCGGCCGCACACTGGACGACAGCTTCATAATCCTCGACGAGGCGCAGAACACCTCCCGCGAGCAGATGAAGATGTTCCTGACGCGCATAGGCTTTGGTTCCAAGGTCGTGATTACCGGCGACATTACGCAGATAGACCTGCCCGAGGATAAAACCAGCGGGCTCAAGGTCGCGATGAAGGTTCTTGACGGCATTGAGGATATAGCAATATGCACTCTGACCGGCTCCGACGTTGTACGTCATCGCCTGGTGCAG
>CAKTNU010000040.1 GCA_934589325.1 uncultured Oscillospiraceae bacterium
CGAACACAGAAGTTAAGCTCACCAGTGCCGACAATACTTGTCTGGAGACGGACTGGAAAGATAGGTCAACGCCAACATAGAGCCGCTTGTTAAAGCGGCTCTTTTTTATTTCTTTTAAAATTTTTCTTGACAAATTATAATGCCTGCGATATACTTACCAAGTAATTTTGATATCGGATTTTTTTGCATGAAAGCGTTCGCTGATGTATGGGGCCAACTGCCCCCTTTAGGCATCGGAGAACGTTTTATTTTTATATTCGGACAGGAGAATACCGATATGAGCAAGTATATTTTTGTCACCGGCGGCGTTGTTTCCGGGCTTGGTAAAGGCATTACGGCGGCGTCTCTTGGCAGACTTCTGAAGGCACGGGGATATAAGGTCGCGGCACAGAAGCTGGACCCTTACATTAATGTTGACCCCGGGACTATGAGCCCTTATCAGCATGGCGAGGTGTATGTAACTGAGGACGGTGCAGAGACTGATCTTGACCTTGGCCATTATGAGCGTTTTATAGACGAGGATCTTAACAGATTTTCTAACCTTACGACCGGCAAGGTTTACTGGAATGTGCTTAATAAGGAGCGCCGCGGCGAATATTTGGGACAAACGGTGCAGGTTATACCGCATATTACGAACGAGATAAAGGAGTTCGTATATTCTGTCGGCAAAAAGACGAATGCCGATGTTGTTATTACAGAGATAGGCGGGACTACCGGTGATATAGAAAGCCAGCCGTTCCTTGAAGCGATTCGCCAAATAGGTCTGGAGCGGGGGCGCGGCAATGCAATGTATATACACGTGACGCTTGTTCCGTTCCTGCGCGGCAGCGACGAGCACAAAACCAAACCCACTCAGCACTCCGTCAAGGAGCTTCAGGGCATGGGCATCTCGCCCGATGTAATTGTGCTGCGCTGCGATGAGCCGCTTGAGGACAGCATTTTCAAGAAGATCGCGATGTTCTGCAATGTCAAGCCCGACTGTGTTATTGAGAATCTCACGCTGCCTAATCTTTATGAAGCGCCCTTGATGCTTGAGGCTAACGGACTGTCAAGTGTCGTGTGCCGTGAGCTCGGACTTGAGGACAGGACTCCGGATCTGAAGGAGTGGCAGGCACTGGTTGAGCGTATCCGCCACCCGAACCGTCAGGTGACGATCGGACTGGTCGGTAAGTATGTGCAGCTTCACGATGCATACCTCTCCGTTGCGGAGGCGCTGCACCACAGCGGCTACGAGTGCGGGGCACAGGTGGATATAAGCTGGATAGACAGTGAGGAAATAACCGAGCAGAATGTTGAGGAGCAGCTTGCCGGATGCGACGGGATCATTGTTCCCGGAGGATTTGGAGATCGCGGCATTGAAGGAATGATAACTACGGCAAAGTACTGCCGTGAGCACAATGTTCCGTATCTCGGTATTTGCCTTGGTATGCAGATAGCGGTGATCGAGTTTGCACGCAATGTCTGCGGGCTTGCCGATGCCAACTCCGGTGAGTTCAGCAGGACATCAGCAAACAAAATAATCGATTTCCTGCCGGATCAGAGTGAAACGATCGACAAGGGTGCGACGCTTCGGCTCGGCGCGTATCCTTGCCACATCCTGCCGGGGACGCGGATGCACGATTGTTATGGCTGCGATGAGATACGTGAGCGTCACCGTCACCGCTATGAATTCAACAACGATTATCGCGAGACGCTTACTGATGCGGGAATGACTCTCTGCGGCCAGTCTCCGGACGGACATATTGTAGAGGCGGTCGAGCTGAGCGATTTGAGGTTCTTCGTCGGCGTGCAGTTCCATCCTGAATTCAAGAGCCGCCCGAATCGGGCACATCCGCTGTTCAGAGCGCTGGTCGATAGCTCGCTTACGGCCAAGGAAGAAAAGTGATAAGAAAAGCTCGGGACGTATCGTCCCGAGCTTTTTCAGCTTGCTGGAAAGCTTCATAGATGTTCAATGGAATGGATAATCTCTAATTGCTGAGTATTTCAGGCGGTGAAGTCAAGGCCGCTGCGGAGATAATCAAACTTGCCCTCATGCTTATCCGAGGAGCACAGCAGCATCGGCTGGGAGCTCAGTCCGAGAACTATGCCGTCCGCGGCGTCGACATAGCAGTCGTAACGCATCCAAGCGGTGAACACGGCAAACTCGTAGAGGCCGTCGTTCAAAGAGACGTCGTAAAATTCCACATCGCGTTCGCAGAGATGCAGCTCGGCGAGAACGGACTTATATGCGGCAGATGCATTTATGATTATATTTTTCATGATTTTATCTTCCTTTCTTAAAACGGGATCAAAACTTGTTTTCCTTGACCTTACGAGTTTATGATAAGGCGTAATTTTAAGAAAAGGATTAGATAAATTTGAAGAAATTTTAAACCGAATCGTGAAAAAACAGGCAATTTCGCAACTTTTTGATTGATATAAAAATATCGAATAATGAAATCAAATAGTCACGGAGAAAATACTGCCCTTACCGGGAGCGCTCTCGAGAGCGACTGAACCGCCGTGAAACTGCGCGATCTCCTTGACCATCGCAAGGCCGAGCCCGCAGCCGCCGTCCTCACCGTGCGAAGGATCTGCCTGCCAGAACCGCTGCCAGACCTTGTCCTGGTAGTCGGGCGCGATGCCGGGCCCGTCGTCCGCGACATTGAAAACGGCTTTGCCTGAGGGATTCGTGTGCAGCGAGACGCATATATGCGCATCATCGCCGCCGTATTTATATGCGTTCTGGAGGAGATTCGCGACAACGCGGGACATCAGACTCGCATTGAAAACGGCCTGTACATCCGGCTGAATATCAAGCGTCAGCACGGCGTCTGAGCCGGGAGGAGGCGGACACTCTTCACAGCAGGAGCGGACAAACTCGCTCATGTCCATACGCTTCATCGGGTATTTGTCTGTCCCATGCTGCATACGTGTCAGTCCGAGCAGTTCCTGCACGAGCTGAGACATATGCTCTCCCTGCTGCTCTATCACAGCCACCGATTCCATGAAATCCTCGCGTGTATGAGCCTTGCGCTTGGCGCGGTCGCACTCGGCAAGGATGACGGTTATCGGTGTGCGCAGTTCATGCGAAGCATCGGAGGTGAACTGACGCTCGGCGTTGAATGAGTTCTCAAGCCGTTCAAACATGCGGTCAAAGGCTGCACCCAGCCGCCGCATCTCACTGGGACCGCGCCGGATATTCAGCCGGGCGCTCAGATCCTCACCGGCGGATATACCGTCGACCGCTGTAAGGATCTTCTCCATCGGGCGGAATGCCGACCATGCGATCAGCCAGCCGCCGCCTATGGTCACGACGAGCAGGACAGGGAGCAGCGTTGCGGTGAGTATTATAATAGTATGCATGAGCCCAGATCGATCCTCGGCGGAAATTATGCCGCGTACCCATATGCCGGTTACATCCATGTCAACATAGCTGTCATATATATAATAATCCTCGCCGCCGATATCGACCGTGCGCACTACATCAAGCACGAGAGGCGTGTTGACATCAAAATCCTCCGGCTGAGCACCGTGGATAAAGACACCGTCCTTGCCATAGAACATACAATATACACCGCGGCTGTACATCGACAAGTCGTCCCACTCAAACTTGCCACGGTCGAACTCCACATCGTCGACGTTTTTCTGTACTACCTTGACCAGACGCCCGGCAGGGTCGTCCGTGATGGCGTTGTGGTTCACGACCAGCACAAATACGAGCGTCAGCGCTGCAAGAAGCAGCATCATCAGCGTTATCCACGCCGTTATACGTAGCTTTGCAGACATTCAATCCTCCCGCAGCACCCAGCCGCTGCCCCATACGGTGCGTATCAGCTTCTTGTCAAAGCCGGTGTCCATCTTTTTGCGCAGGTAGCCGATATAAACGTCGACCACATTTGTGCCGCCCTCGTAGTCAAAATTCCAGAGGTTATTTTCTATCATCTCGCGGGTCAAAACGATGCCCTTGTTGCGCAGCATATACTCCAGCAGCGCAAATTCACGAGCTGTCAGCTCTATGCTTTTCCCGGCGCGGGTGACGGTCTTGGCAGAGACGTCCATTGTGAGATCGGCCGCGGTGAAGATGTTGGAACGGTTGCCGGTATATTTGCGGCTGATAGCGCGGACCACTGCCAGCAGCTCCGGGAAATTGAAGGGCTTGACAAGGTAATAATCGCCGCCGCTCTCCAGCCCCTCCACGCGGTCGGCAATACTGTCACGGGCGGTCAGGAACAGGACCGGTGCTCCGTTACCCTCGCGGCGCATCTGCCGCACGGCGTCCAGACCGCTCATACGCGGCATCATAATGTCCATTATCATCACGTCGTAGTCAGCGGCGCGGGCATACTCCAGCGCCTGCGCTCCGTCAAAGCAGGCGTCGACGCTGTAGCCCTCGTCCTCGAGCGCTTCGCAGATGATCTTATTGAGGCGTTTTTCGTCCTCTGCAACGAGTACTCTCATATCCATCTCCTTAATATCAACGATACCATCAGTAAACAAGGGCAGACATGCTGCCAGGCATGTGTGCTCTTGCTAATTTATGCTACCAAGAAATAATATGAAAAGATTAAATCACTAATAATTTTCTTAAAATATTTTACTATACTTGCGCCATAAAGTGAAGGAGAAAATGCTATGAAAAAAACGATGCGAACCGTACTGATATGCCTCCTTGTGCTGCTGATCATCGGCGCGGCCGTCGGCGGATATTTCATCTGGCGGCACAACACGCTGTATATCGGCAGAGATGCCGCGCTTGGTGCGGCGATTGACGATGCGGGTGTGCTTATGGCTGACACGTTTGACATTGACGTCGACTTTGAGCATGAGCATGGGCGCAGCTGGTACGATGTTGAGTTTAAAACTGCCGGTACCGATTACGAGTATGTTATCGATGCGAGGACGGGGGAGGTTCTCCGCGGTACGGCAGCTCCGGAGCACGCCGGATGATATATTTTCCCCATATGTTACCCCCCTCTTTTCTTTCCTGAACACACACTATCAAACGGAAATCCCGCCGGGACGTGCTTCCCGGCGGGATTTCTGCGAGATTTAAGAAGTCAGATCGCCGGCCGCTGCAGCATTTAGGCTGTGCCGACCTTCGATATTGGATCCGGCAGCTTGCTTAAATAGACTCCTCCGCAGCCTGCAGCTTTTTGAGCCAGCCGCCGCGGTAGTAATATATAAGCAGCAGTATGCTGCACAGTACCCAGCCGGCGGGATAGCCGAGGACTATCGCGTCTATTCCGCCGCCGAGCTTATACACGGCGAACAGGTATATCTGCCGGAACACGACGAAGGAGCCGAGCATTATAAACATCGTCGAGCGCGTATCACCTGCGCCGCGGAGAGCACCGGAATAGACCTGATTTATTGCAAACATCAGGTAGAACGGGGAGATAAGCCGGATGAACAGGCCGCCGAACTCTACGACCTCCGGCTCGCGGTTGAACAGCGTGACTATCTGCGGAGCAAATATGCACAGCGGCGTGAGGACAAAGATCATGATAATAAGCCCGATGACAAGGCCGGACTTTGCGCCGGACTTTGCACGGTCATATTTCCCCGCACCGAGATTCTGGCCGACGAAGGTCGTTATTGCGACAGACAGACTCATCATCGGCAGCATAGCGAAGGAGTCGACCTTGTTGCAGGCTGTCCAGCCCGCCATGCAGGAGCTTTCAAAACGGTTGATGTACGACTGGACGAACACGTTTGAAAATGCGGTTATTGCGAGCTGCAGCGCGGACGGGATGCCGATAACGCATATCTTGCTCAGTATGCTGCCCGTCATATGCAGGTCGCGGCAGTCGACGCGGTAGTCAGCCTTACTGCGGATGAGCAGAAGCATGACAAGTATTGCGGAGAGAAACTGCGCGATTATTGTAGCTATTGCGGCCCCCGCGATCCCCATGCTGAAATACTTGACGAAAATGATATCGAGTATGGTGTTGGTGAGCGCAGAGAAAATGAGAAAATACAGAGGCCGCGTAGAATCGCCCACGGCACGGAGAATACCGGCGCCGATGTAGTACATTATAACACCCGACACGCCCCAGAAATATATGCGCAGGTACTCCGTCGCATCGGCCATAACGTCCTCGGGCGTGCTCATCAGCTCCAGCATGAACGGAGTGAGCCACACACCCAGCAGCGTCAGCAGCACACACATGATGAGCGACATCGTTATTGTAGTCTGCACGGCCTTGTGCAGCTTATCGCGGTCGTGTGCACCGTAGAACTGCGATATCACAACTCCCGCGCCGGCAGCCAGACCGCCGAACAGCCCGAACAGAGTGTTGATTATCGGCCCCGTGCAGCCAACGGCAGCCAGCGCCTGCTTGCTGACATAGTTGCCGACGACAACGGAGTCGACCGTGTTGTAAAGCTGCTGAAAAACATTGCCTATCATTAAGGGCAGGGCAAAAGAAATGAGCAGCCGGGGTATGCTGCCCTCTGTCATATCCGTGTCCCTGCGTTTTAATACCGAAGCCACGTGTTATCTATCCTCCAAAGCTGTTTATCGAGTAAAATAAGTATAAAATCATAAGCTTGATATGTCAAGCTGTAAAAGGACATCTTTCGTGATAGTTCACAAATTGACAATATGAAATTAGTGCATATATACGAAAAGAGCGGGGCGTTTTGCCCTGCTCTTTTCGTAATGCGTCCTGTTACGCTTCGGCATCGGCCTGTGCGATGCAGCTGACTATGTACGGCTCGACGTCCTTAACATCCATCTCCAGCGCAACGGCAAGCTCACCGTGCAGAATGTCCTTTGCGCGCTTCATAGTTGCCTCGGCGCGGCTGCTCTTGGTCTTCTTATCGGTCATGCGGCAGCGCAGACCCTTGACTATCGAGACAAGTGCCTCGCAGGTATGCAGCTTGAAGAGCTGCTTATAAAACGCGTCGACATGGTTGAAACGGGTGTCATTGCATATGGCCGGTTCTATCCCGGGGATCGACGCTATCAGCGCCTCCGCCTCAGCGCGGGACATCACTGGGCGCATATATGCCCCTGAATCGACCGGCGCGAAGTAGGTTCCGCTGCCGATGAGAGGGCGCAGATGATAATAGAGCTTGCTGCCGGCCGCTGAACCCGCCAGCGGCGCAATGCACTCAACTGTGCAGACCCCGTTCTCTCCGTAAATTATCTTTTCTCCGACCGAATACATCCAAACTATCCCCCATCCTATTACTCATATCTATATAATACAACATTCCGCGCAGAATTTCCAACAAAAAATTAAGAAAAATTAAAAAATTTCAGGCTCTTTTTTGCAAGCTCTTTACAGTAACTGCGGACGAATGTGCAGCATTGCAAATTTGCGCATTGAGTTCTTGCGCGGACTTTGCTATAATATCCTCAAATCAGTATCGGGAGAGAGAAAATATGAACTATACATGGTATGAGATGGGCTGGATAGTACTTATCTACTCGTTTTTGGGATGGTGCGCGGAGGTCGCGTTTGCTGCCGTGCGGCACGGACGCTTCGTCAACCGCGGATTTCTGAACGGCCCCGTCTGCCCGATATACGGCTATGGGGTGCTTTGCGTGCTGCTGATACTTGAGCCGGTAAAGGATAATCTGCTGCTGCTGTTTTTCGGCAGTATGTTCTTCACCTCGGCGATAGAATTTATCGTCGGCTTCATCATGGAGCAGCTTTTCCATGACAAATGGTGGGATTACAGCAATAATCCGTTCAATATCAAAGGCTATGTTTGCCTTGAGTTTTCGATAATCTGGGGCATCGCCTGCGTGCTGGTCGTGGACGTCATACATCCGATGATATATTCGCTTATCAAAAAGCTCTCGACACAGGTCGGTATCTGGATCATGCTGGCACTGCTTGCACTGCTGATCGTCGACGCGATACTCACACTTCTTGCGATGCTCAAGCTCAACCGCCGCTTCAGAGCTATCAGCGAGCTTGAAAAGGCGATACATTCCGTCTCCGATGCGATGGGCGAGAAGCTGATATACGACCCGATGGAGCGCGGCAAGGAACGCCGTGAAGCCTTCGACGAGAAGCATCCCGAGTTTGCGGAGAAGAAGCGCGAGGCCGTGGAGGATGTTATGGCCAAGCGCAGCGAAATAAACGAGGCCGTGAAGGAGCGCGAGGATGAGCGCCGCGAGAATCTGGCCGCAAAGAAGGCGGAACTGGAGGCCAAGCTTGCAAAGCTGAAAAAGCCGAACTTTATCCATGCCCGTATATCTGCCGCATACCCGCATCTGGCCGAAGGTGAGCATAACGGCGAGAATTTCCGTAAGCTGCGTGAGTATATCGAGCAGAGACACGCCGAAAAGAAAAATAAGGACAGCAAGAAATGAGACTGTATCTATCCGGGCATGACTATAAATACGCCGCAGAACAGATGCTGCTGACGCTGTTCCCGGAGCAGCGCCCGGAATATCCCGGGGGCAGACCGGAGGGCGACAGGATAGAGCTGAAGCTTAGCCGCGGCGAAAAATTCACGACCGCGAGCTGCCGCCTGGTACTTGACGGTGCCATGTACCGCGGCCGCGCCGCAATAAATAATTCCAAACTCACAAACGAGCTGCTGACCGACCGCTATTGCCAGCGGCTCATCAAAAATGCGATGTACCGCGCCGCGCTGAGCTCCGGCGTACAGCGCCCCGTATGGGGAGCGCTGACCGGTGTGCGGCCGGGGAAAATATTCTGCTCGCTGCTGTCTGCAGGACTCGGCGAGGACGAGGCGATGCGCCGCTTTATAGAGGAGTATGACGTCACACCCGAGCGCGCCGCGCTCTGCCGCGACACCAGCCGCGAGACGATGCGGGCGATATCGAGCCTCGGCGAGAAGGACGTATGCCTCTATGTCGGTATCCCGTTTTGTCCTACTCGCTGTGCCTATTGCAGCTTCGTAAGTCAGTCGGTCGAGAAAAGTATGAAGCTCATCCCGCCGTTTATGGATGCGCTTGACCGGGAGATAGCTGCTGTCGGTGCGGAGCTGCGGAGGCTGGGACTGAATGTCGTGTCGATATACATGGGCGGCGGAACGCCGACCACGCTGGATGCCGAGCAGCTCGAGCGGCTGTGTAGTGCGCTTGAGCGGGAGTTCGATCTGAAAAACCTGCGCGAATACACCGTCGAGGCCGGCAGACCTGACACGATAACCGAGGATAAGCTGAGAGTACTGCGCGCCCATGGAGTTGACCGCGTCAGCGTGAATCCGCAGACCATGTCAGACGCTGTGCTCGAAACGATAGGCCGCCGTCATAGTGCGGACGACATTGTCCGTGCGCTGGATACGGTCAGACGTGTCGGAGGCTTCGCGGTCAATATGGATCTGATCGCGGGGCTCCCGGCGGACAGTGTCGGCGGCTTTCGCGAGACGATGGATAAGGTGCTTGCGCTTGAACCGGAAAATATTACGGTCCACACCCTGTCGCTGAAAAAAGGCTCGCGCATCACGCTTGAGGGCTCACCGCTGCCGACTCCGGCAGAGGTCGCGGCGATGCTTGACACGGCGCACGATCTTTTGGTAAAAGCGGGCTATGCACCGTATTATCTATACCGGCAGAAGTTTATGTCCGGCGGCTTTGAAAACGTCGGCTGGGCAAAGCCGGGATATGTGAACCTGTACAATATCTGTATCATGGAGGAGCTGTGCAGCATCGTAGCGATGGGCGGCGGAGGCTCGACCAAGCTGGTCTGCCCGGGCGAGGGGCGCAACATCCGGCTGATGGCGCCGAAGTATCCGCTGGAGTACATAAACGGCATCAAAAAGACCTGCGCGGATAAGAAAAAAATATCCGAGTTCTATAAAAATCAGGAGG
Organism: uncultured Oscillospiraceae bacterium; assembly: GCA_934589325.1. The sequence continues at coordinate 9,782 of CAKTNU010000040.1, forward strand.
AATGAACATGGCATATCAGCTTGAGGAGATAAATTTCAAGACCGTGGCTGACCCGAAGGGCTTTGTTGAGGAATGTGACGCAGTATATCAGGCGCGGGTGGCAAAGGCGGCCTCGCTTATTGCCGAGAACCGCAAAAACAGCCCAATCGTCCTGCTATCCGGCCCCTCCGGTTCCGGTAAGACGACGACCTCAATGAAGCTCGCCGATGAGCTGGAGCGCATCGGCATCAAAACGCATTACGTCGGCATGGACGACTACTTCAAGACCATAGATCCCGCTACCGTGCCGCGGACTCCCGAGGGTGAGATGGATCTTGAGTCGCCGCTGTGCATGGATATGGAGCTGCTGAACCGGCATTTCACGATGCTCTCCGAGGGCAAGCGGATATTTGTGCCGAAGTACGAGTTCGCACGCAAGATGCGCGTGCAGTCGCCGTCGAAATCCATAAAGCTCGGTAAGGACGAGATAGTGATCTTCGAGGGCATCCATGCGCTCAACAATATGATAACAGATGTGCACCCGGAGGCGTTCAAGCTGTACATCTCCGCGAGGAGCGACGTTGAGTTCGGCGGGAAGATAGTTTTCAAGCGTACATGGTTCCGCCTCGTGCGCCGAACCGTGCGTGACTATAATTTCCGCGGCTCCGATCCGGCGGAGACGATGAGCATGTGGGCAAACGTCCGCCGCGGCGAGAAGAACAACATCTCCCCG
>CAKTNU010000041.1 GCA_934589325.1 uncultured Oscillospiraceae bacterium
CTACCATCTACCGCTTCGACATCAACCTCAAGGATGCGACGACCCTTGGTATCGTCGGCGCGGGCGGTATCGGCGCTTCGCTTGTGCAGTGCCTCAACAGCCGCCGCTGGGCAATGGTCGGCTCCTTCGTATGGGGGCTTATGGTGCTTGTTCTCATAATAGAGATCGTGTCAACCAGAATACGTCGGAAGCTCGCGCACGGTGCGTGATCTCATCGGCTTATACTCATTATACCCCTGCGTTTCATGCGCGGGGGTATAATAACAATCTTGATCTTATTCGGAAGGACAGCTATGCAGCGTAAACTCAGGATATATTACACAAGTGATACGCACGGCTTTTTCTCGCCTGTTGATTACGCGACCGGCGGTACGGCAGCGAGCGGTCTTGCAAACTGCATGAACAATTTCCGGCATGACGGCAATACGCTCATCATTGACGGCGGCGATACTCTTCAGGGCAGCCCCTTCACCTACTGGCTCTACAGCCAGTATCACGGTTCCGATTGCGTCCCGGCAAAGCTGCTGAATCTCGGCGGCTATGATTTTATTACACTCGGGAATCACGACTTCAACTACGGCAAAGCTGAAATTGAGCGGTTTCTGGATACACTCGACGCAAAATGCCTGTGTGCAAACGTCGATGGCATACGCGGCGTTGAGAAATACGCAGTCATCACGCTGGAAAACGGACTCCGGGTGGGTTTGACCGGTGTCGTTACGCATTATGTCAACCGATGGGAAAAGCCTGAAAACCTGGAAGGAATAAAAATCTCGGAGGCTTTTCCGGCAGCGGAAGCGGCACTGAACGTGCTCAAGACGCATAATGTAGACCTGACTGTATGCATATACCATGGCGGTTTTGAAAATGACGTCAAGACCGGCAAACCGCTCTCGTCAACGGACGAGAATCAGGGCTGGCGCATCTGTCATGAGCTCGATTTCGACGTTCTGCTATGTGCGCATCAGCATATGGCAGTGGAAGATCTCTGCATCGGCAGCACGTACACATGCCAGCCTCCTGATAAGGCACGGCAGTATATCGCGATGGACATTACGGTCGGCGTCGAGGGTACTTCCGCACAGTCATATCTGTGTGATGCCGGTGACACTCCCCTGCCCGCCGCTGTTGAATATCTTGCTCCTTTAGAGCGTGAGACGTCACAGTGGCTTGACACACCTGTCGGCCATCTTGACACACCGCTGCTCCCCAAGCCGCCGCTGACTATGGCTGCGCATGGCTCACTCATCGCAAACTTCTTCAATCAGGTCCAGCTCGAGGCATCGGGCGCGGACATATCTTCAACCAGTCTCGCAAACAGCGTCAAGGGTTTTGACCGTGATGTAACGATACGCGATGTAGTCTCAACTTATATCTTCCCCAATACGCTTGTGACACTGGAGGTCGACCGCCGGGCGCTGAAAGCTGCAATGGAGCGCTGTGCAGAATATTTTACGCTAGACTGCGGCAAGCTCAGGGTCAGCGACGGCTTTCTTCAGCCGATCGTTCAGCACTTCAACTACGATTACTTTGCCGGTGTGAGCGCCGTATATGATCTGCGCCGCCCTGTCGGAGAGCGCGTTGTGTCAATAAAGTACGGCGGTATAGAACTGCCGGAGGATAAAATGCTGACGCTGTGCATGAACAATTACCGGGCATCCGGCGCCGGAGGCTACGGAATATACCGTGAATGTAGGGTGATATGTGAGCAGCCGCCGGAGATATCGGAGCTCATAATCGAGTATATTGACCGGCACCGCAATATTACGGTCGATAAGACAAAATGGCTTGAGATAGTTCAATAATCACATTAGATAAGGAGATATTATGGAAAATAAGGTATTTAAAGTTGTGCTTCTTCAGGCGCTTCCCGCCTCCGGCAAGTCCGAGGTCAGGAACTTCATGGCCAATATTGAGCCGCAGCGCCTTCAGGACGAGTTCCACATCGGTGAAAATCTTCAGCTGGATGACTTCCCCTATGTACACATGATGCGCCGCATTGACAACGAGCTTCAGGCAATGGGCGAGGCGCGCATTTTCTACCCCGGCGAGGAGCCGTTCATAGACGGCCGCGACTGGGGCACACTCTGCGCCCTGCTTAACGAGGATTACCACGATCTCATGAATCGCAGTGTCGTAAATCCCGATTCTGCAGCGCAGCTTCTGTTTGACCGCTATGACAGGGCCGGACTTCAGGCTGGCATCAGTCCGCGTCTCGGCATACTCAAGGCTGATGTCCGTGAGAGATTGGCAAAGATACTTGAAAAAGAGGCTCGCGAGATGCTTGACGCAAAGCATGCCGGTTATCCTGACAGCTTTGAGGACAAAACCATCATTATCGAGTGCGCCCGCGGCGGGCCTGACGGCTCCTCAATGCCGCTCACCGGCACCTTCGGATACCAGTATTCGCTGCCGATGTTTTGCCCGGAGATCCTTGAAAATGCCGTCATTCTTTACATTTGGGTAACGCCCGAGGAGTCCCGCCGCAAGAACGCTGACCGAGCCGATCCAAACGATCCCGGCTCCAATCTGCATCATGGTGTGCCAATGGCGGTCATGCTCGGTGACTACGGATGCGACGACATGGAGTATCTTGTACAGCACGCCGAGGTCGAGAACACCATAACGGTCAAGGCTCATGGCCGGACATACAACGTTCCCATCGGCATTTTTGATAACCGCGTGGACAAGACCTCCTTCCTCCGCGCCGATCCGTCCGAATGGGATGCAGCAAAGGTCGAAGAAGTCACTGCCGCTATCCGCAAAGCAACTGACACGATGTACGCAAACTACAATAAGTGATAAAAAACAGGCTTGTTGAAAACAAGCCTGTTTTTTTGCTCAGGCGATAGCCCCCTGCCGGACTATCGCCTGATTTTTGTTTTTTTACCGCTCTTCTTTTCTGCGCTTTTTGAGGAGCGTCAGTGCCGCGGATGCAGAGACGGCACTGGTGAGCATAAGCGCGGCAAGGGCAGAAACATCATTCGTGTCGCTGGTCTGCGGCTTTGCGCTGCCGTCACGCACATAAAGGCCGCCAAACTCGACGGTGATGATGTAGTTATCGGCCTTGGTATTATCACGCAGGACGTAGGTAAACTCGTTATCGCTGTGGCCGATCTCGGTCTGGCTGCCGGTAATGATATACTGTGCGCCCTCACCTTCGGCAAAGCCGTCGCCGCTTATATTTATGATATCGCATCTCAGCGGCTTGCCGTCGTAGACCTTATTGGCGGTGCCGGAGGTCATTGTCACCTTTCGCGGCGTAACGGTAAGAGTGCCGTCGATTGGGTCGTCAAAGATGTAGTTTGCGGTGACGTCTTCATCTCCGCGCATCACACGGACGCTCTTGACGCGGCTGACCGTCTCGCCTACATCGGTCAAGCTTCCCTCAAGCTCTACTATGAGAGTATCGGTCGAGGGGACTACAAAGCCGGTGTACTTGTATCCGGCCTGCTCGCCGGTCAGCGGCTTGCCGTCGTACATCTTTTCGGCGCTCAAGGCCGTAACGGTAATGTGCTGGTCGGGACGGAGCACGCGCAGGGTACCGAACTCGGTCTCGATCTCATAGTTGCAGGATTTGGTATTATCCATGAGCTTATATTCAAACTCGTTATCGCTCTCGCCGATGTTGGTCTGACTGCCGCTGAACTCATACTCGGCGCCCTCACCCTCTGCAAAGCCGTCAAGCGTGACGTCGACCTCGTGCTTGGTCAAAGGCTCGCCGTCGTATACCTTTTCCGCATCGGCAGAGATGATGAGCAACTTACGAGGCGTGATCACAAGTGCGCCGTCCGACGGTTCGTCAAAGCTGTAGTTTGCGGTAATATCGGTCTCGCCGCGCATTACAGCGTAGCTCTTGACCTTATTTGCCGCACTGCCGGCATCCGTGATGCTGCCGGCGACGACCGCAATGAGCTCTTCCCCATCGAGCAGTATGCCCTTTGTATAATCATAGCCTGTATTCTCAAGCGGAGTGCCGTCGTACATTTTCTTGTCGCTGGCTGCAGTTATCTTTATCTTCGCCGCAACCGGCTTGACGGTCAGTGTACCGACAGAGGTGCTAATGACATAATTTTCAGGCTTAGTGCCGTCATTGAGAGTATAGTCAAAGCTGTTCGGGCTGCTTCCCACGTCCAGTCTGCTGCCGGTGACGACATACTCGGCGCCCTCACCCTCTGCAAAGCCATCACCGCTGACAGTGACTTTATTATTGGTCAAGGGGCTTCCGTCGTAGATCTTTTCATCAAAAGCGCTTGTGAGCGTCAGACTGCGGGGACTTATCTCAAGAGTCTTGTCGACAATGATGAAAACAATATTCTCAAAGTTCGCATTAAGATTCTCAAAGTCCTCGGCCTTGAGCTGCATCTCGTATTTGCCCGCATCAGTGCCGCGGACCGATGCGTCGCCGGTGAAGCGGAAATCGCTTTCAAGATAGTCAGAGCCGCTTATCTTCACGTCATAGCCCTCGGCAGACTTCTCCGCTCCGTCGTACTTATAGCTGCCGCCGCGTTCGGTTATCGTGACGGTGACTCTATCGGTCACGGCGGTGACGGTCAGAGTGCCGGGCTTATAGGTGATGGTATAGTTTGCGGTCGCATCGTCGCCGTTTTCGGACTTTATGACTGCGCCGGAGGCAATATTAGCGCTGCTGCCCGCTTCGGTTTGGCTGCCGGTAAGCGTAACGCTGTCAAAGCGGTCACCTTCGGCAAGAGGAGTGCTGGTATAGCTGCCGCAGGTAAGCGGACGGCGGTCGTACTGCTTTTCGGCGCTGCCGGCTGTTACCTCGAGCGGCTTAGGCGTGATGCGGAGGGTTCCGTCCTCCGTAAGAATATTTGCGTACTGCTCTGCGTTTTCGAGCGTATAGTCGGCAACAATGTTATTGCCCTCGGCGGAATCCGCAACGTTACGGACGCTGCCGCTGATCACAGCGTTCAGCTTATCGCCGGTCGGGAAAGTCACGGTGCCGTCGCTGCCGACAGTCAGCAGCTCGCCGCCGAAGCTCACAGTGAAGCGCTGATCCGAATGGCTCTTGCCGTCGTACTCCCACTCGTTGTCGGCCGCGCTTATCACAATGGCAGCCGAGGACTTTGTGATGCTCAAGGTCCCGGTATAGCGTACAATATGGTAATTGTCACTGCGGAAACCGTCAACTGCGTCGAAAACGATCGTATTATCTACGCTGCCGCAGTTTGTGATGCTGCCGGTGGCCCGGATGTTCTCGACTTCTCCCTCGACAAAGCCGTCGCCTCCGACTGTGACGTCAGGACGGGTCAGCGGTGTGCCGTCGTATTCCTTTTCGTCGGTCTCGCTAGTAAGAGTGACCTCTCGTCTGGCAATATTCAGTGCGCCGTCATTGACCACAAAGGTAACTTTCGAGAAGTTTTCATTCGTGTTCTCGAAGTCGGCCTCACTTATCCCCATCTCATAATTTCCGGCGTTCGTCGCGCTGACGCTGTCATTGCCCGTGAATCTGATGTCTTTCGCAGTATACAAGGGATTGCTGATACGCGTTATTTCATAGCCCTCGGCCGTTTTCTCGCTGCCGTCATACTTGTCGTCTACTACGCGGCCAGAGATATAGACAACTACCTCGCTCTCCGATATGGTTATGGTCAGGGTGCCGACAGTTTCTGTTATAGAGTAGTTTTCCGGCTTAAATGCCGCGGTTTTTTCATATTCTATGAAGTTTTTGACACTGCCGTGCTCGGTTATCGTTCCGGTGGCACGGAGATCTTCAACTTCACCCTCGACGAAGCCTTCCCCGCCGACAGTGACCTCCGGGCGGGTAAGCGGTGTGCCGTCATAAGGCTTGTCGGCACTGGCGCTCTCAAGCGTAACAACTCGCGGTGTGATACGGAGCGTACCAGATTCGAGCTTTACATTGGTATAAAACTCCGTGACGTCTTTCTCGCCGCGCATTATCTTATAGTCTGTTACCTTGTTCTCGCTGCTGCCGAAGTCTGTCCGGCTGCCGGTGACGACGGCGGTCAGGACATCGCCTTCTGCGAGAACGCCGCGGGTATAGTCATAGCCGGAGTCGGTCAGCGGCTGACCGTTATAGCTGCGCTCGGCGCTGGCGGCACGGATCGTGAGCTCCGCCGTGACAGGCTCGACGGTCAGAGTGCCGTATTTGAGCTCGACAATGTAGTTTTCGGGCTTTGTACTGCCGGTCAGAGTGTAGCTGAACTTATTATCGCTGCTGCCAACATCCGTCTGACTGCCGGTGACACTATACTCTGCGCCATCTCCAGGGGCAAAGCCGTCCCCGCTGACGGTGACGCGGTCGTTCACGAGCGGAGTGCCGTCATAGACCTTTTTGTCTGTGGCGCTGGTAAGAGTAACGGAGCGAGGCTTTACGGTCAGTGTACCGGACTGCGGCTGGCCGAAAATGTAGTTTGCAGTCACATCGCGGTCTCCGCGCATGACTCGATATCCGCTGACGGTATTTGCAGTCTCGCCCGCATCGGTCACGCTGCCTGTCAGCCTGACTTCAAGCCGGTCGCCGGCGGCAAGAGTTCCGGTATAGCTGAAGCCCGCCTGTTCGCCGGTGAGCGGCGTACCGTCATAGAGCTTTTCGGCATCGGAGGCCGTGATCACTATCTGGGTAGAGATCGGTTTGACTATAAGCTCACCGAACTTGGTCTCAATGCTGTAGTTTTCGGCTTTCGCGCCGCCGGTCAGCTCATAGGTGAACTCGTTGTCGCTGCGGCCTACGTCGGTACGGCTGCCGGTGACGAAGTAGTTTGCCCCCTCGCCGCCGGCAAAGCCGTCGCCTGTAACAGTAACCTTGTCTTTTGTGAGAGGCAGTCCGTCGTAAACCTTCTCTCCGCTGCCGCTGATGAGAGTCAGGCTGCGGGGCTTTATCTCGAGAAGTCCGCTGTGGACATTCACCGTGAACTGCGAGGTAATGTCATTTCCCTCAGCGTCAAGGACGGTCGGAGTTCCCGAGACCAGGACCTCGCCGCTGTCGGCAGCATCAACACCGCGTTTCACTGCGGCAATCCCGGCGACGGTATATGTATTGCCGTCAACTGTGAACTCAAGCGTCTTGAAGCCTTCAACGGTGATGATCTCGCCGTCGTACAGCTTCTCGGCACTGTTTGCCTCAACATCGATGACATACAGCTCACTGCGGTCTTTTACGCGCAGTATGCCGTTTTCGAGCGTGATATTATAGTTCTGCGCCTTGGTTCCGGACTTCAGCGTATAGTCGGAAATGCTGTTGTCACTGCTGCCAGGGAGAGTTCTGCTGCCGGAGGTCGTTACAGTCTCAAGCCCTTCGCCCTCGACAAAGCTGCCGGAGCTGATCTCATAGTCAGCGCTGGTAAGGGGCGAGCCGTCATACTCTTTCTCGGCAGAACCGGCAGTGAGTGTGATGTCTCTGGGGGTAACTGTCAGGCCGCCGTCAGTGACAAGGAACTTGACGTTTGCAAAGTTCGGGCTGATATTTTCAAAATCGGCGGAGCTGATGCCCATCGTGTATGTGTCCGCGTCAGTACCTTCCGCTTCGGCTTTGCCGGTAAACTTGAAGCAATCCGTAGTATAAAGGATATCACTTATTGAGTTGACCTTATAGCCGCTGACAGACTGAACTGCGCCGCTGTAGGGCTGGGTCGATTTACTGCCGGAGATGATGACGGTCACTTCGCGCTCGCTTGCGCTTATCTCAAGCAGGCCGTCATTCACCGCGGAGACGATATACTTCTCCGTGCCGTCAACGGTGCCGACTGTGCCCTCGTCAAATCTGGCAGGATACTTACCGGCATTTGTGCCGGCTGCACCGACGCTTATCATCGAGAAGTCGGCACTTTCGGGCGCTCCCTCGAAGCCGCTGACTGACTTCTCCGTGCCGTCATACTCGTATTCCGCGCTGTTCGCGGTCAGGGTGACGTTCTTGTAATAGTAGAAGGTTATAACATTCTGCGCGGCGTCCGGCGCAATAACAAGGCTCTTGGCCTCGGAGCTGACCGCAGTGTAGCCCGGGATGTCAATGGGCTGCTCACTGATGCTCTCACCGATGGTCGACTCGGCTCCGGTCTTGGGTTCGGCAGCGTTGTCCTGCGTACCGTTCCAGAAGTAATTTACCGTATATGCCGCCTTGCCGAGCTTGAAGTACAGGCGCAGAGTCAGGCTGCCGTCAGCCGCCGCAACACCTGTGTACACATTCTCGGCAGCGTCATCAAGGACATATTTTCCGCCGCCCTTCGGCGCTTTATCATCATCGGTCACACTGACGCTGCTGTCGGTCTTGCCCTGACGCGAGGCGACGCTGCCGGGCTCATCGGGATAGCTCAGATCGCTGTTCTGGAAGTAGAACTCAACACGATAGCCGACATCTCTCGCCTGCCAGACGGCGTAAAGAGCATTTTCACCCACATCGTCAAGACGCACACTGTCGCCGGGCTGATGCTCTGCGTCTCCGTCAGGAGTCTGTGACCAGCCGACAAAGTCGTATCCGGGGCGGGCTGGCATGGATGTAGCCGAGTATTCAAGCAGAGCGGCAGCGCCGTTATTTGTAAGCGCTCCAAGCGTAAAGCTCGACGGCTCCGCATCGGAATAGTTCGCGTAATAGCTCAGAGACACCAGCACAGGGCGGCGGATATAGACCGCAGTCAGCTCAACGTTCTTCGTCATGGCAACGTAGCTGCCGGGATAATAGACCTGTTTGCCGTCCGTCCAATAGGCAAACACTTCGCCGTCGCGCTCAAGTCCGCTGCCGTCGGCAGCTCTGGCCTTTGAGCCGAAAACGTACTTTGCGTCGTCGGTTATAGAGGTTCCTGTAAGAGTATTGTAGCTGAGAGTATAGAGCTCACCGAAGGGAATAGCGCGGATAGTAGTATCAGCGAATATCGCCTCATTTACATTTACCTCGCTCATGTCCTTGTACACCCAGCAGAGGACGTCCTCGCTCTGGGCAGACTTGAATACGTCTGCAGAGGATATGACCGTCCCTATTGCAACGCTTTCGGACCTGGATTCACCATCAAGAGCGATGACGGTTAGGGTGATTGGTGTCTCCGCCCAGTATGCGTAGACTATGAGACCGTCGAGCGGCATTGTTTTGCCCGAGAAGTCATATGCCACGGTGGTCTCCGTCACCTGCTCGGGTGGCACGGTATACCAGCCGAGGAACTGCGCATTCTCGCTAAAGCCCTCGGGACGTGCAGGTGCGGCGCCGTAGCCGTCCAGCGGGGCGCCATATTTCAGCTGCTCGGTCCGCACAGAACCGTAGTTGTTCATGACAAGCTCATATGACATACGGTCATAGAAAAGGTAGATGCTGCGCTCTCCCCATCCGTCTTCGGACGTGACACCCTTCGGAGTCATGCCGGTTATGCTCTTTTGACCCCAGTCACCGCCGCCGGAGTAGACATCCTGAGAGTATTCGACGCTGCGGTCGTAGTATATGCCGTCGCGCTTCACACGGCCGTCGCCCTCGGGACTTGTCTGGTCAAAACTCTCGAACATATAGTTGAGATGGTCGAGATAATTTGCACCGAAGTCAGCGGTCATGGTAATACCGCCGGCCTTACAGAATTCATCCGTCATATTCACGACCTTTGACGAACGGACCAGATTGCTGTTCGGATACTTCCAGCCGTGGAATCCGCGGGCATTTGCAAAGTTCGCAGCAGTCGGCCATTTTGCCTCGACGTTCTGCTCATACTTCGCCGTCAGCACATACTGCTCGGCACCGCGGCCGCCGTAATAGGTCTTGCCGTCGATGGTCATGCTGCGTTTTGAATCATTGCCGAGGTTGAAGCTGACAGAATACCTGATGCGGCTGAAGCGGACGTTGATGACGGTACTGCCGTCCGGCTTGACAACATCGGTGTCGCTGTCCTTATATGTAAAGTAATCACGGTTTGCGGTGCTTGTCGGAAGCGTTCTGCCTCCGCTGACAGTTGATCCGGTAACAGCGGTCTTTGTCTCGGAGCCCAGCATGGTGCCGAACTCGTCGTCATCTGCATTCTCGCCCCAGTAGACGACTGTGTAGTTCACCAGAGCGCTCTCCCACACAGCGTAGAGCGTGATATCCGAGTCAGGGCTGACGGAGGATATTATTTCTCCGCCCTCACTCTGGCTCCATCCCTTGAAGCTGTAGCCGCTGCGGATCGGCTCAGGAATAGTATCGAGCTGCAGAGTCTCCGATCCTGCAACCGAGACGGAGCCTACGCCGCTGCCGCCAAGCGTGTTGAAACTGACCCAGTAGCAGTTCTCCACACGTGGGTAGACCCGGACATCATGGCCGATCTCCGTGCGCACGTCGGTCCGGCCGCTGTCTGGGTTGAAGTCTGTCTGAAGGCCGTTTTCATCAACATAGAACCAGCCTGTGACACGCTGCCCCTGCGGACGGTAGTCCGGCGCGTCGACCGCCCATGTATCGGCGCGGGCCTCGCCGGTGGAGTATACGCTGCCGTCGACGGTCATGAAATATACAT
>CAKTNU010000042.1 GCA_934589325.1 uncultured Oscillospiraceae bacterium
GCTCCATATCGAGCGGCACGTATCCGATGAGCTCGGCCGCCCCGTCGAGGCTACGTACTCCACATATCGCGGCGATCAGTACAGGCTGTTCATTGAATTTGACAGCATAAGCTGAAAAATCGTTGTCTAAGCCCGGAAAAGGGCTGGATATAAAACTAAGAATAAGGAGAATGACAATGAAAAAGATCATCGCAATGCTTCTCGCTCTCGTGATGGTGTTTGCTCTGTGCGCATGCGGCTCCCAGCCCGCGGCAGACAGCAACACACCCGCAGAGGAAAGCAAGGCTCCCGCAGAGGAAACTCCCGCAGCCGCTGCCGAGGATACCATCACCGTTATGGTTCCCCCTGTGACCGGCACCTATCTGGACGACATCGACAAGTGGGCCGCGGAGTTCACCGAGATGTACCCCAATCTCCACATCGAAGTCATCAAGACCTCTTGGGACGATCACAACAGCAAGCTGTCCACCATGGCTACCTCCGGTGAGGCACCTGACATCGCCGAGGTCTCCTACTCCAGCATCGGCTCTCTCGTAGAGCTGGGCGTTGGCGTTGAGATAGCCGACTACATGGATGCCGACAGACTCGCCGACTACGACCAGAACGCAATGGACTACATGTCCATCGAGGGCAAGGCATACGGTCTGCCTCTCTACATCACCATTCAGTCTCTCGGCGGCAACCGTGAGATGCTCGAGGCTGCAGGCGCCGATGTTGAGAAGATCCAGTCCGAAGGCTGGACCTACGAGGAGTTCCTTGAAGTCCTCAAGGCCGGTACCACCGACGACTGCTTCGGCTTCGTGTTTGCAAACTCCGGCGTCACCGCCTCCGACGTTCCCAACATCATGGGCGTCATGGCCGGTCTCACCAATGCATTCACCGACGATCTCAAGTATGCTTTCACCTCTGACAACATGCTCAACCTCCTCAAGGCCATCGAAGAGATGACCAAGGCAGGCTATATGCCCAACTACGGCGTTGAGGCCGGCCAGCGCATGGTCATGTGCCAGCAGGGTAAGGCCATGATATTCGGCAAGGCAATGCCTCTGTTCGAGAACAATATCAACAAGAATAACGCCGCTCTCGAGGCAAACGACGGCACCGCCGTTGAGAACTCCATCGCTCTGACCTACACCTTCCTGCCCATGCCTCACATGGACGGCGTGCAGGAGGCTTGCTTCGGCTCCGTTGACGGTCTCGTTGCTCTGCGCAACAACAATACCACCGATGAGCACCTGAAGAACGTCTGCCTGTTCCTCGACTACCTCTGCTCCGGCGACCGTGCCGCTGCAGTTGACTCCACTCTGCTTCTCGACCCCGTCTGCCAGTCCGGTCGTGACGTGTATGCAAACTACGCTCCCGAAGGACTTGACGAGGGCAATGTCGCCTGCGCCGCCCGTGAGATCGGCCTTGTTGTCGCTCCTCCCGCCGGCATCACCGCAGAGCAGTCCGCCAACGCGAAGATAATCATGGACGAGGTCATCGTGCCGAAGTTCCAGTCCCTCCTCGCCGGCGAAGCCACCGCTCAGGAAGTGTTTGACGCTATCAACGCCAAGGCAGTCGAGCTGTTCGGCGCCGACGGCATCGTCACCGGCCTTCTCTGATACGGCTTATCAGACCCACAGCATAAATTTACCCTGCCCTGCCCGGCTGAGGCCGGGCAGGGCAGAGCATTTTAGTTTGGCATACGGCATACTTAGATTTCTGCGAGATTTTCTGGAGGTAAGGCTATGAGCAAATACACGGGCGAACGGATAGACTCGCGCCGGTTCCGTCTTAAGGACGACGATTGGTGGGGCTATGCGTTTATTTTTGTGGCTATGCTGGTGTTCTGCATATTCACTCTCTACCCGGTGCTGAGCGCGGTAAAGACGAGCTTTCTGAAGTACAAGCCATTCGGCTCGGAGTTTATCGGGCTGAAGAACTATCAGGATACTTTCAAGAGCGAGCTGTTCTTCAAGGCGGTCAAGAACACCGTTGTATATACTGCGGTGGTCGTGCCCCTGTCTTTGCTGATAGCCTTTTCTATCGCGATAATGATACTGCCGTTCCGCAAGGGCGTGCAGTCGGTGTTCAAGTCCATCTACTATCTCCCGGGCATCGCGTCCGGCGTAGCGCTGTCGGTCGTATGGCTGTGGCTGTATGACTCATCTCCGGACGGACTGTTCAATCAGGTCATGACCTTCTTCGGCCTGCCGACTCAGAACTGGCTGTCATCGAGCAAAACCTCGATGCTGTCGCTGATGCTGATGGCGATACTCTCCGGACAGGGTACGAATATCATTATCTACATAGCCGCCCTCATGGGCATAGACAACAGCTATTTTGAGGCCGCCGAGCTTGACGGTGCGACCTTCTTCCAGAAGGTGCGCTATATCGTGTTCCCGCTCGTTAAGCCGACTACGCTGTTCCTGCTTGTCACGGGCGTTATCGGCTCGTTCCAGGTGTTCCAGAACGCCTTCATGATGACTGGCGGCGGACCGGACAACAGCACCACCATGATCGGTCTGCTTATTTACAAGAACGCGTTTGAATACTCCAAGTTCGGCCTTGCCTGCGCGCAGGCGATACTGCTTGCGATAGTCATCGCGCTCATTTCCATGCTCCAGTTCAAGCTCATGGGCGTGGACGTCGAATACTGAGAGGGAGGAGACCTATGGCAACTACCGGCTTGTACTCCCAGCATCTGAACGACCGCAAAAAGCTATATGCCCGCAACGCGGTCATTGTGCTGCTGCTACTGCTGTTCGCGGTGCTGGCGCTGTTCCCGATATTCTATATGATAATGTCCTCCTTCGGCCCGGCGGTAGCCACCGCGGGCAATACAAGGTCGATATTCCCGTCAAAGTGGACGCTGGACTCGTATAAGGAGTTTTTCGCGTTCAGCAAATACTCCGGCCGCTGGATACTCAACAGCCTTATCGTCGCCACCGCGACGGTCGTCGGCAACGTCATATTCGCATCTATGGCGGGTTATGCGTTCTCAAAGATAAACTTCAAAGGGCGCAAGTGGCTGTTCGCGATGATACTCATCGCCATGATGATACCCTATCAGGTAACACAGGTGCCTCTGTATATCCTCATCGCAAACAAGCTCAAGATGACCAACACTTATGCCGCGCTCATTCTGCCCGGCGTTGTGACGTCGTATAATATCTTTCTTGCGAAGCAGTTTTTCACCAGCATCCCGACTCCGCTGATCGAGAGCGCGAAGCTGGACGGCTGTCACCAGTTCAAGATCTTTATAAAGATAATTCTGCCGCTGTCGAAGACAGTGCTGGCTGTAATGGCGATAAACACCTTCCTCTCCACGTGGAACACCTTCTTCTGGCCGTTCCTGGTCACGAGCAAGGACTATATGTTCACCATTCAGGTCGGCCTGAAGACCTTCAAGTTCGCAAACGAAACTCTGTTTGCACCTATGATGGCGGGCGCAACGCTCTCCGCGCTGCCGATGTTCATCCTGTTCTTCGCGCTCCAGAAATACTTCCTCGAGGGTGTCACCATCGGCGCCGTTAAGGGCTGATACGGCAAAAAACGGGCGCACTGCATCCTGCGGTGCGCCATTATTATGGGGGTCGGTGTTATAAATATGACGATACGAAACTATACCCGCTCTGACGCGCCCGACGTGCTGCGCCTGTGGAATACCGTGGGGGCAGAGACCATGGGCTATGCTCCGCAGAATGACGAGGGGCTTGACGCGCTGCTGCTGCGGCACCCGAATTTTTCGGAAAAGCACAGCTTCGTGCTGACGGACGGGGAGGGGATATCCGGCTTTGTCAGCGGCGTGACCGGGGACGGTCTCGCACAGGGCCGGATACGGGGATATTTCTCCTGCCTGCTGTTGGATAAGGACGCTGACAGCGATGAAAACACAGAGCTGCTGCTCTGCGCGCTTGAGGATTCCTTCCGCGCCGAGGGGAAAAGTGCCGCCGCCGTCACATGCTTCAATCCCGTGCGTCTGCCGTGGATAATACCCGGCACCGAGGAGCATCAGCACAATAATATGCCTGGCATCCCGACGGATACTGCGCTTTACCGGCGTATGCTCAGGCTCGGCTGGGTAGAGGCAGCGACGGAGCAGGCCATGCATCTTGATTTGAAAGCGTTTGAATATCCTGAAAAAATGCGGGAAAAGGAGCGCAGAATGGCCGAGAACGGCTATTTCGTCGATTGGTACCAAGAGGGCGTGCATCAGGGCGTGGACGAGATGGTGGAGTCGCTCGGAAACTCCATGTGGTCGGAGGAGATACCGCCTGCCGCTCATAACGGCATGCGGCTGCTTGTCGGCCTTGAGGGGAACACGGTAGCCGGCTTTACAGGCCCCGTGTACCCGGAGCCGACCGGACGCGGCTACTTTGCCGGCATTGCAGTCGGCCCCGGCTTTCAGAACCACGGCCTGGGTTCGCTGCTGTTTTATAAGCTGTGCCAGGCTGAGAAGGACTGCGGCGCACGGTATATGTCGCTGTTTACGGGGATAAATAATCACGCCCAGAATATTTACAAGAGCGCCGGATTTGAGACGAAGCGCTATTTTGCGGTCATGATAAAGGAGCTTTAAGATGGAGAACATAAACGGAAAGACCGTTCTGGCGATAGGGGCGCATGTCGGCGATATGGAGCTGACTGCCGGGGCGCTGCTCGCATCCTGCGCCGTGTCCGGCGGCCGCGCCGTGACCCTCGCGCTGACGGCGGGGGAGAAGGGCGCACCGGCCGGGGCGGATGTCGGAGAGTACAGAAAAAATAAGGTTGCAGAGGCCGAAAAATTTGCCGCCATGCTCGGCGGCGAGGCCATAGTGCTTGACCACCCGGACGGCCTGCTGCCGGATAACGACGAGGTACGCTTTGAGGTATGCGACATCATACGCCGCGTCAAGCCGGATATCATGATCACGCATCATGAAAAGAGCATGCACAAGGATCATGCCGCCTGCCACAGGATCGTGGTCGACGCGTGGTTCTACGCGGCTATTGCGGGCTTTGAACGCGGGCTGCCGAAGCATTTCGCCCGCAGTCTGTATTTCGCGGAAAACTGGGAGGACGCCATCGACTTCAAGCCATACGTCTATCTCGACGTCAGTGCTGGCTATGAGCTGTGGGAGAAGGCGATAGACTGCCACTGGTTTGCCGTTCACAGCACCAGCTTCCCGTATAAGGAGTATTACGCACATCTCAAGCGGCTGCGCGGCATCGAGGGACGGCGGCAGTACTGCGAATGTTTTATGATCCAGCCCGAGCAGATGCATATGGTAAAGGATTGGGACAAATGAGCGATTTGAATCTTAGAAATATAGCTACCGAGCAGAGAAACCCGCGTACCGCGCATATCGACGAGCTGCCGACGCTAGAGATGGTGCGGCTCATCAACAGCGAGGACAAAAAGGTAGCCGACGCGGTCGAGAGGGTCTGCCCGCAGATAGCCGCGGCTATTGACCTTATATATCCCCGCCTGCATAACGGCGGCCGTCTGATATACTGCGGCTGCGGCACCTCCGGGCGGCTCGGCGTGCTGGATGCCGTCGAGTGCCCGCCAACCTATTCGGTAGATCCGGAGCTTGTCCGCGGCATCATAGCCGGGGGATATAATGCAATATTCAAGGCCGTCGAGGGCGCGGAGGACAAGCGGGAGCTCGGCGAGCAGGAGCTGCGGGAGATCGGCTTCTGCGAGAAGGACGTGCTTGTCGGCATTGCGGCCAGCGGCCGCACACCGTATGTTCTCGGCGCAATGGCATACGCAAAGTCGCTGGGCGCGGCGGTCATCGGCCTGACCTGCTGCCCGGGTTCGGAGATAGACAGAGCGGCCGATATCGGCATTGCCCCGGCTCCCGGGCCGGAGGTCATAACCGGCTCTACCCGCATGAAGAGCGGTACGGCGCAGAAGATGGTGCTGAATATGCTGTCGACCGGGTCGATGATAAAGCTCGGCAAGGTCTACGGCAACCTTATGGTGGACGTCAAGCCGTCCAACGAGAAGCTGGTACGCCGCTGTGTGACTATAGTATGCGAGGCGACCGGAGTTACCGAATCGGAAGCCGTGCGGACGCTTGAGAAATGCGGCTACGTCTGCAAGCAGGCGATAGTCATGATACTGCGCGACGTTGACGCAGGGACCGCGGAGCGGATGCTTGAAGCTGCCAGCGGCCGTGTCGCCGCGGCGCTGGAGGAGAAATAATGGCGTTTCTGAACTGCGAGGTGTTTTCTAAAACCCTGAATATGGCAACGGCGCTGCGCGTCATCCTGCCCGACGAGGGTGATCTGGGCGACGCGGTGACCGTTTATCTGCTGCACGGCCTGTCGGACAACAGCAGCGGCTGGACGCGGTACACCGCCGTCGAGCAGTTTGCGCGGGAGCGAGGACTTGCGGTCGTGATGCCGGAGGTACAGCGGAGCTTTTACGCGGATATGGCCGCAGGCATAGATTATTTTACTTACGTGACCGAAGAGCTGCCCGCGATGTGCGAGCGGATGTTCGGCCTGCCGGATGAGCGCGGAAAGCGATACGTCATGGGGCTGTCGATGGGCGGCTACGGCGCACTCAAGTGTGCGCTGACCTATCCCGAGCGCTATGCCGGGGCGGGCAGCTTTTCCGGCGTCGTTGACATCAGGCGGCCTGTGTACTCCGCAAAAACACCCGAACGGACCCGTGAGCGGGAGGCGATATTCGGCCCCGGAGGACCGGAGGGCACAAAAAATGACCTGTACCGGTTGGCACAGGACATTTTTGACGGGAACAGGAGCTTCCCTGACATATATCTCTCCTGCGGTGAGCAGGACGGACTGTATGACGATAATGTCAAATTCGACGCGTTTCTGACCTCGCTCGGCGCGGAGCACCGCTTTGACCACCGCAGCGGGGCGCACTCATGGCGCTTCTGGAGCGACTCCGTCGAGGATTGCTTCGGATATTTCTTCGGGGAGTGAGCTCACAGGCTTATCTTGCCCATTACCACAGGGTGCTCCGCACCCGTGGCTGACGGGGCGTTGTTGCAGTGGGCAAATACCGCTTCGTTTGCGAGTATCGCGAAAGCGACAGCTTCCTTGGCATTGCTGTCGAAGCCGAGCGCCTCGTTGGTAATTACGGCGCAGCCCGGCAGAAGAGCGGAGATATGCGCCATCAGCGTCCCATTCATGCTGCCGCCTCCGCCGACTATGAGCTTTGCGGGAGGCTGCGGGGCGAAATCGCGTACCGCCGCCGCGATGCACTCGGCGGTGAAGTGCGTCGCCGTTGCGAGCACGTCCCGCATCGGGACGGACAGCTCTGCGGCGCGGCCGAGCAGCCGTGCAGTATATTCCGGGCCGTATGCCTCGCGCCCCGTGGTTTTGGGCGGGCGGCGGCGAAGATATCCGTCGTCGAGCATATAGGCCAGCAGCGCGGAGGAGATGCGGCCGGAGGCGGCAAGTCTGCCGCCGTCGTCGTAGCTCTGTGCGCCGTCCGTTAGCCGTGCGGTCACAGCGTCAATGACCATGTTGCCCGGCCCGGTGTCGAAAGCGAGAATGTCGCCGAGTTCACAGCCGGCAGGCAGAAAGCTGATGTTGCCGATTCCGCCGATATTCTGCAGTGCGACACATTCCGTCTCGCTCCGGTACAGCAGAAACTCCGTGTACGGCACGAGCGGCGCACCGAGACCGCCCGCCGCCATATCGCGCACGCGGAAATCGCCGACGACCGGACAGCCGAATGTCTCGGCCAGCAGCGCGTCCTCGCCGAGCTGGAGAGTGCTTTTCATGCGTCGGCCAAGGTATTCCTCGGCGACTGGGATATGCCAAAAGGTCTGACCGTGGCTGCCGATGAGGTCTATGTCGTCCGGGCTTATCCCGGACTTGCGGCACAGCTCGAGTCCAGCCTCACAATATAATTCACCCAGAAGAAAATTCATGCGGCAGAAGTCAGCGGCCGTCGCCTCACCGCCACCGGCAAGGCGCAGTATCTCGCTGCGCACCGGCGCTTCAAACGGCAGGAATACGAAGCCCAGCTGTTCCGCTTTCGTACCGCGGCCGAAGCCGGTGATGCGCACGAGCGCCGCATCGACCCCGTCGGCCGAGGTGCCGGACATGAAGCCGATCACCAGACGCGAGGGCTTGCCTAACAGAGACAGTATCGGATGTTCCATGGAAACCTCCGTTTTTCATAAAATTACGGCAAATGCCGCCGAGTGCCGTGCGGCACTGCTTTTTACAAAGATTTTAATCTCGGCACTATGCTTTGTCAAGGAGGAGCGACAATGCTGAAATTTGGTATCGACCGCATCGGCGAGTTTGCGGAGCTGTTCGCCGGGCGTATCGCGCTGATAACCGCCCCCTCGGGGCGAAGCTCCGACAATATCAGCAGCATCGATCTGCTGCGCCGCCGCTTTGACCTGCGGCTGCTGCTTGCGCCGGAGCACGGCGTGCGCGGCGATATGCCGGCGGGAGCGCTGTTTGACGGCGGCACCGACCGCATAAGCGGTCTGCCGATGATGAGTATGTACAGCCGCGCATCAAAGCGTCTGCCGTGTGCTGCGCTCGATAAGTTTGACACATTGGTGTACGACATTCAGGATGTCGGCTGCCGGTACTATACGTTTATATCTACGCTGAAGACAGCACTTGAGGACTGCGCCGCAAACGGCAAGCGGCTTATTGTGCTCGACAGACCCGACCCGCTTGGAACGGCCATAGAGGGCTGCACCCTCCGCCGCGGTACGGAGAGCTTTGTCGGCTGCTATGATATCCCGGTGCGGTACGGCATGAGCTGCAGCGAGCTTGCCATGATGCTCAACGCCGAGGAAGGGCTCGGCTGTGATCTGCATGTCATCCCGTGCGAGGGACTGGATCGTGGCATGAGCTTCCCGGACTGGGGCAAGCCGTGGGTGATGCCGAGCCTTGCAATGCCGCGTTATGAGACGGCGCTGCTCTATCCGGGGACCTGCCTCATCGAAGGGACGAACTGCTCCGAAGGGCGCGGCACGGCGGATCCGTTTGCGATCATCGGTGCGCCGTTTGCCGATGCGGAGACGCTGAGCCGCAGATTCAACGCTCTTGAGCTTCCCGGCACTGCGGCGACGCCGATATATTTTACTCCGACTGCTTCAAAGCACTGCGGTGAGCTGTGCGGCGGCGTGCATCTGCACGTTACGGATGCACAGAGCCTGCGCCCGTTTGAGGTCGGCGTGCGGCTGCTGGAGCTGCTGCGGGAGCTGTACCCGGAAGAGTTTGCATTTCTCCCGCCGGTGCGTGAGGACGGCAAGCCGTTTATAAGCCTCCTTGCCGGACACCGCGATTTTGAGCGGCCGGATTGGAGCGCGGACGGGATAATAGCCCGTGCGGAGGCCGACAGCGCGGAGTTTGCACGCAGATGCGAGAAGTACAGGATATACTGAACAGGAGAAAAAGTTATGAATATCCGTGAAATGATAGGCCAGCGGCTGGTATTCGGATTCAAGAGTACAGAGCTGCCGGAAGAGTTCAGGGACATGATACGCGAGTACAAGCTCGGAAACGTTATTCTGTTCCGATACAATGTGGAGAGCACGGAGCAGCTGCGCAGGCTTTGCGCAGACATTCAGGCTGTTGTCCGCCGCGAGACGGGGCATGCCGCATTTATAACCATAGATCAGGAGGGCGGCATGGTCACCCGTCTGCCCGCGGACGCGGTGAACGTTCCCGGCAACATGGCAATAGCCGCGACCGGGCGTGTGCGGGATGCATATGACTGCGCGCAGATAACCGCACGTCAGCTGCACGGCGTCGGCATTAACTTCAACCTTGCGCCGGACCTTGACGTAAACAGCAACAGCATGAATCCGGTCATAGGCGTCCGCAGCTTCGGCGACGATGCGGAGAAGGCGGCGGAGCTCGGCGCTCAGGCTGTGCGCGGGTACGGAGACGCTGGACTTTTGTGCTGCGGCAAGCACTTCCCGGGGCATGGCGATACGGCGGTCGACTCGCATCTCGGGCTGCCTTGTATTGATAAAAGCCTTGCGGAGCTGGAAAAAACGGAGCTTGTACCGTTCAACGCCGCGATAAATGCCGGGATACCGGCTATAATGAGCAGCCACATCCTGTTCCCGCAGATCGAGCCGTCGGGCGTCCCGGCGACGATGTCCCGCCGCATAATGCACGATATCCTGCGCGGCGAGCTGGGCTTTGACGGACTTGTGCTGAGCGACTGTATGGTCATGGACGCGATACGCCTGCATTACGGCACGGCAAACGGCGTTGCTGCCGCGATGAAAGCCGGAGTCGATATGGTGTTCGTGTGCAGCAATCCGGAGCTTCAGCGTGAGAGCGCCGAGGCTGCGATAAGCGCTGCGGAGTGCGGCGAGCTGGAGCGGGCAGAGACGGAGCGCTCCGTCAGCCGCATACTTGCGGCGAAGGAACGTTTTGCCGCGGACGGGCCGCATCCGGAGCTGTGCTCGCGTCCTGAGGATTTTGC
>CAKTNU010000043.1 GCA_934589325.1 uncultured Oscillospiraceae bacterium
TCGAACCCCTGACCTTCTGGTCCGTAGCCAGACGCTCTATCCAGCTGAGCTAACGGCGCATGTCTCTCGACAGCTTGGTAATAATAGCACAGCCGGGCCAAAATTGCAAGGGGTTTTTGAAAAAAATTTCGCTTTTTTTATTTTTCTCCGATTTATCCGCGATTTACCAGCCCATATAGCCGGATATCGTGTCGGCGACATCGCTCATTGTGCGCAGCGCCTTTCCGAGCGTATTTTTTGACGCGCACTTCTTGGGTCTGGTCAGCATACCGACGGCATCGCCGACAACAAGACCGATACCCATGCCTATGAGAAAATTCTTTTTATTCATGCTCATTCCTCCAAAATTTTTATTGCGTTAATATTATGCGCATATTTAGCGTTGCTACATCCATGCAATTTGTGGTATTATATATTAAAGTACAAACAAAAATTTTCGGAGGGCAGCGCCATGAGCGTAAAAATATTGGCCGTGGGTGACGTATGCGGCGAACCGGGGCTCGATTGGCTGGAAAAGAACCTGCGCAGTTACCGAAAAGCAAACGGCATCGACTTTGTCGTCGCAAACGGTGAGAACGCAAACGTCGTGGGCGTGACACCGCGGCAGGCCGACGCTATATTCCGCGCCGGTGCGGACGTGATAACTCTTGGCAACCATACATGGACGCGCACCGAGCTGCGCCCGTATCTTGAAGAGCGCAGCCGCATCCTGCGTCCGGCAAACTTTGCCCCGCAGTGCCCGGGACGCGGCATAGGCGTGTTCAAGACCCCGTTCGGCGACGTGTGCGTGCTGAATCTGATCGGCCGCTTCACGCTGGACAGCAATACCGACAATCCCTTCGTTATCGCTGACGGCTACATGGAGGAAATAAAGGAAAAGATAATACTTGTCGACTTCCACGCCGAAGGGACAAGCGAGAAGCGCGCCATGGGCTTCATGCTTGACGGCCGGGCAAGCGCCGTATGGGGCACGCACACCCATGTGCAGACCTCGGACGCATGCGTGCTGCCCAAGGGCACCGGCTATATCACCGACCTCGGCATGACAGGAGCCGCGAACTCCGTCCTCGGCATCGACCCGGAGCAAAGCATAGGCAAATTTTTCGGCGATCCGCCGCGCCGCTATGAGTCGGCAAAGGGTCCTGCCAAGCTGGAGGGCTGCATATTTGAGATCGACCCCGAGACGGGGCGTTGCCTGCGGGCGGAAAGCGTCAGACTGACATGAAAAATATAAAGATACTTCACACCGCCGACCTGCACCTTGATTCCGCATTTGAGGCTCTGCCGGCCGGCAAAGCGGCCATCCGCCGCTCCGAGCAGCGGGAGCTCCTCGGGCGTATTGCGGAGCTTGCGCGGAGCGAGCGGGTCGACCTCGTCCTTCTGCCGGGCGATATATTCGACGGCGGCGGTACGTATTTTGAGACCGGCACGGAGCTTGTCCGCTGCCTGCGGGACATTCCCGTCCCTGTGTTCATTGCCCCCGGCAATCACGACCCATATGATGCGCACTCGCCGTATGCGAAGCTCGACCTGCCCGGAAACGTCCGGCTGTTCACCGGCCGCGACATTGAATGTGCCGAGCTGCCGGAGCTTGGCGTCTGCGTCTACGGTGCAGCCTTCATCGGCGCATCCGACGGCCCCGATATCTCGCATTTTCACTCCGACCGTGATGAGGGCGTGTGGAACATTCTATGTGCCCACGCCGAGGTCGGCTTCGACCCGGTCAACGAGCAGGCACTCGCAGACAGCGGACTGGACTATGCCGCGCTCGGCCATATACATAAGCCGAGCGGACTGCGCCGTTCGGGAAGCACATGGTACTCATGGCCGGGCTGTCCAGAGGGCCGCGGCTTTGACGAGACCGGCGAGCGGACCGTGAGCATCGTCGAGCTGTCGGACTCTGGCTGCACTCTGCGCCCGGTGTGCATTGCCTCACGCCGTTATGAGCTGCTGCCCGTCGACGTGACCGGCTGCGACCCGCTGCTTGCCGTGCATACCGTCCTGCCTGAGGATACTGCCCGTGACGTTTACCGCATCGTACTCACCGGCGAGGTCGACACTCCGCCGGACATGAGCCGCCTCAAGCGCAATCTGGACGACTGCTTTTTCGCCCTCCAGCTTCGCGACGAGACGCGTCTGCGCCGGGATGTATGGGAGCGTGCAGAGGAGGACAGCCTTCGCGGAATATTCCTGCGCCGCCTGCGCGAAAGATATGATGCCGCTCACGGCGACGAGCGTGAGCTCGTGGAGCAGGCCGCCCGCTGGGGACTTGCGGCGCTCGACAATATGGAGGAGGTGGTGCGGCATGAAGATCAATAAAATGACCGCATCCTTCGGCAAACTCGAAAACGAGAGCATTGAATTTCACGACGGACTGAATGTTGTCTGTGCTCCGAACGAGAGCGGCAAATCGACGTGGTGCGCATTCATCAAATCTATGCTATATGGCGTTGACAGCGCCGAGCGCGCCAGAACCGGCTACCTGCCGGACAAAATGCGCTACGCCCCGTGGTCCGGCGCGCCGATGGAGGGAGTGATGGAGCTTACCGCCGATAAGTGCGACATCACGATAACCCGCCGAACGAAGGCGAAGAACGCGCCTATGCGCGATTTCTCCGCCGTGTATACCGGCAGCAGCATACCGGTGGAAAAGCTGACCGGTGCAAACTGCGGCGAGATGCTGACCGGCGTCTCAAAGGACGTCTTCTGCCGCAGTGCCTTTGTTGCACAGGGCTCGGTCGCGGTGACCGGCAGCAAGGAGCTTGAAAAACGTATAAATTCGATAGTATCCTCCGGAGACGAGCACAGCTCGTACACCGAAGCCGACGAGCGGCTTCAGGCCTGGAAGCGCAAGCGGAAATACAACCGCCGCGGTGCACTGCCGGAGCTTGAAGCACGTATGGAAGACGACCGGATGAAGCTGGAACAGCTTCAGGACTCGGTCGACGAGGAGGAACGTCTGGAGACCCAGCTTGCAGAGGCCCGAAAGCGCTGCACGGAGCTGGAGACCGAGGTAAACGAAAGCCGACGCCGGCAGCGAAAAGAGTCGCTCGAGCGGCTCAACCGCAGCCGCGCCGAGCTCAAGCAGCGCAGCGACGAGCACGACGCGGCGCTGACGGAGCTGTCCGCACGGCGGGAGAAGCTGCACGGCAGCAGCTTCGGCCTTGAATCGCCGGATGAGCTGGACAGCCGCGTGGAGAGCGACATTTCGAGGATGGCCGCGCTGAAAACGGCGTCCGAGAAGAAAGCATCTCCGCTGCTGGCACTGCTGTTCTTCATACTTGCTGCTGTCGGCGCGGCGCTGTACGTCGCGCACGGCAGCGTAGTGTTCATAGCCGCGGCAATAGTCATGCTGGCGGCGGCAATGGTGTTTATCTTCCGCTGGACTAAGGCGCGGCAGGCCGCGGTGAAGGCCGGTGAGGAACGGCGGCAGCTATTGAAAAGCTATCGCGCATCGTCACCGGACGATATACGCGCCGCCGTCGAAAAGCACCGTGAGCTCTGGAGCGCGGCAGAGGCCGCCGAGAGCGAGGAGCGCCGGACGCGCAGCGCGTATGAATCGGCCAAGGAACGGCAGGCCATGCTTGAGGAGTCGACGATATCCGAGCTGGACTTTGTCGGCGGCAGCTCCGAGGCCGCCCGTCTCGGCCGCGAACTGAATGATAAACGCGCCCAGACCGAGCGGCTCGCCTCGCAGCTAGCATCGATCCGCGGCCGTCTCGCCGCAATGGGCGATCCTCTGATCCTGAAAAGCGAACTCAGCAGCATGGCCGACGAGCGTGATGCTCTGAAGGCCGAGTGTGCCGCGCTCGATCTCGCGATAGATACTCTCAAGGCTGCCGACACCGAGATGCAGCTTCGCTTCTCGCCGGAGCTGAGCCGTCTTGCATCCGAGTACATGGCGGAGATGACCGGCGGACGCTGGAACGGCGTAATGCTCAACCGCGACTTTACAGCCGCCGCCAAAAGCGATGACGGCGCCGCAGCGCACGAGGCGGAGTATTTAAGCTCCGGTACACTAGATCTGATGTATCTCGCCGTGCGGCTCGCGGTATGTGAGCTTGCGCTGCCGGAGGGCGAGTCCTGCCCCCTCGTCATTGACGATGCGCTCGTCAATATGGATCCTGAACGCACTGCCGAGGCTCTGCAACTCCTGCGCAAAATAGCCCTCAAGCGTCAGGTCATACTCTTCACCTGCCGCAGCGTGGAATAACTCCCCCGCTGATGTATGCAGAGTTTTCTTGCATAAAAAGCATCACCTACCGGTTTCCCGGTAGGTGATGCTTTTTATGCCTTTATTCCGCTGCTGTCCGCGCTGCTTTTTCATAGCACAGCGCGGTCTGAACGGCGGCAAATATTATCACGAACAGCGCCGTGTACAGCAGTCCTCTTCCGAGGCTCAGGCTGATGATCTCCGCCAGCAGTGCACATCCGCCGCATACGGCAGCAGCGCCCCACAGGGGGTACTTCAGCTTCAGCTTCTCAAACACCTGCAGCAGAGACGCCGCGCCTGCAGCCGCCGACGCGATAAGCAGCAGGTTCATGATCACCCTCAGCACGAAACGTGCAATATATCCCGCGTGCATCGAACGCGCCGCGGAATGTGCCGCGTCAAAGAGATCCGCACCGTCGACCACCTTGGCGGAGATGTCGTCATACGCCAGCAGCGCCTGACGTGCAGACTTATAGTCGCTCTGCAGCTGCTCATACTCGCCGACCGAGGTCTGCATGCCGCTTATCTTGTCAAACGCAGCAAGCAATTCGTCCTTCTCATCGCGGAGCTTTTTCTCCGTCTCGCTGAGTTGAGCGCGCATACCGCCAAGCTGAGCCATCGCCGCATCAAGCTGCGCCTCGCCCTGTTCGAGCTGTTCCTTCACCGCGTCCAGCTGCTCGCGCCCTGCGTCTATCTGCGCCTTGGCCTCAAGAATGGCAGGTTCGTTTTTCTCAAGCTCGGCCTGCCCCTGCTCAAGCTGCTCCTTCACCGCGGGCAGCATTTTCTCTGTCTCCGCCAGCTTTATCTCGCCCTCGTCAAGCTGCTGCTTCAGCGCCTCAAGCTGTGCCTCGCCCTCGTCGAGCTGCTTTTCTGCGGCGTCAAGCTGCGCAGGCGCCTCCGCTATCAATTTTTTTGTATCCTCAAGCTGCTGCTTACCCTCGGCATACTGCTGCTCGGCGGCATCAAGCTCGGCCTGTGCCGCGTTCAGCTGTTCGCCGGCGGCATCAAGCTCATCGCGCTTGGCTTCCCAGTCGCTGCGGATATCCGCAAAGCTCTTGCCGAACATGGCCTGTATCGTCTTGTCAGCAATAGCATATATCAGCTCGCCGCCGGGCATATCCTCCTTGAGCTTGTCAATGACGGCCTGCGCCTGTTTATACACGGCATCTGCCGCGTTGTATGCCGCAAGCGATGTCTCATACTTACGCTGGGCATCTTTCAGCTGCTTTTCCGCATCATCAAGCTGTGCTCTCGCCTCGGCAAGCTGGGCCTCATACTGCGGCAGCGCGGCCTCGGCCTCGGCAAGCTGGGCACGGCGGCTCTCAAGCTCGGCGCGTCCCTCGGCTATCTTCTGCATCCCGGCGTCGTATTGTGCGCGTCCCTCGGCTATTGCGGTCTTCCCGACCTCCAGCCGAGCGACGCCGTCGTTATACTCCTGCCAGCCGGCGTCAAGCTGTGCTTTGGCCGCAAGGTACTTTTCATAACCGACGTTGAACTCGGCCTCCATCTCATCGAACTGCTCGCGGGCGGCATTATACTGCGCCCAGCCTTCCTCAAGCGTACTCGCCGCGTCGCCGAGTCCGTCGGCCATCTGGAGTCCGGCGTTGGTCGCGGTGTACTCGGTCAGTTCCTCCTTGTGGCGATTCGCGTCCTCGTCATACTGCGCCTTCTCCGATTTAAGCTCCTCTGCTGTCTTTTCATACGCATCCCTGCCGCCGTTGAGCTGTGCATCCAGCGCCTCGGCCTCGGTGATCTTGTCGCTGAGCTTTTTATAATCGCTGCGCTCTGCGGAGAAGTCCTGACCCGCCTTCACCGCGCCCACACCGCCGCTGACGAGCGACAGCAGGCACATTACGGCCAGTGCCACAGCGATGACTCTGCTCAATGCCGGATGTCTCAAGTTTCATTCCTCCATCGGTCTCTGATTTTTGATAATAGGATATTATACATTATAATTATTAACATTCCAAGTCCAGCAGAAAAATTTTTCTTCCAATCCGGCACGAAATACGATATATTTTATCCGTCGATCAAAGTTACCGATACAAGCCACAAATTTACATAGGGTGGGAAACCATGAAACTATATCTTGCGCCCATGGAGGGCATCACAACGCACATATACCGCCGAGTCCATGCACGGTTCTTCCCGGGGGCGGACAAATACTTTGCCCCGTTCATCGCGCCCGACGGCGGCGGTAATTTCCGTGCCTCCTCCATACGCGACGTTCTGCCCGAGAACAACACCGGTCTGCCGCTCGTGCCGCAGATCCTCTGCAGCAGCGCGGAGCCGTTTGTTCTCGTCGCCCGGCAGCTTGCGGACATGGGCTACAGTGAGGTGAATCTCAACCTCGGCTGTCCGTCCGGAACGGTGGTGACCAAGCATAAGGGCAGCGGCGCGTTTGCAGACCTTGCATCGCTGGACGCCATGCTTGACGGCATATATGCCCGCAGCCCCATACCCGTGTCAGTCAAGACGCGTATGGGGCTGGACTCCGTCGGCGAATTTGGCGCGATCCTGGAGATATACAATAAATATCCTATCTCTGAGCTGACAGTACATGCACGCGCACGCTCCGGGATGTATAAAGCCCCGGCAGACATCGGCGCATATCTCGCAGCAGCACCGCTCTGCCGCACTGCGCTGTGCTATAACGGCGACATTTTCCGTCCGGAGGACGTGTCATCCATCCCGGGAGCCGAACGCTTCATGCTCGGCCGCGGAGCCGCAGCAAATCCGGCGCTGCTGCGTGAGCTACAGGGAGGCGCGGCACTGGATAAAAGCGAGCTGCGCGAGTTTCACGACACGCTGCTTGACGAGCACCTCGCCTGCGGCTATGACGCTCACGCCGCGACATCACGCATGAAGGAGCTCTGGTCCTACATGCGCTGCCTCTTCCCGGGCGGTGAGCGCGAAGTAAAAGCGCTGAACAAATCCCGCACGCTGGCAGATTATATCTCAGCAGCGGGCACGCTGTTCAGCGCCTGTGAATTTGACCCTAAGGCAAGGTTTCAGTTCAAAAAGTGACGTTTTGCCGTCATATTTTATATTTTTCGGTGTATTCCTCGTAATATTTGTCAAAGCTATGTGAGTGTAGCTCCTTGAGGCTTATCACATATTCATGCGCGTCGAGACTGTCGGAGCGCAACTCTATCGTTGCGATAGCAATATTGGAGCTGTGGTCGGCGGTACGCTCGAAATTTGCGAGCAGATCATTGAACACAAAGCCGTTTTCCAGCGAACACTCCCCGCTCTGCAGGCGCTCCACATGCCGCAGCTTCATCTCGTCGCAGAGCACATCGATACGCTCCTCCAACGGCTCGACCCGGTATGCAAGCTCCACATCGTTTGCGAAAAAAGCCCTCAGCGCAATATCCAGCACCTCCTGCACCGCCGTGCTGAGCACATCCAGCTCATGCGCTGCAGCCCCCGTGAACCGCAGCTTCTTCTCGTTTACCTCGCGGGCAGCCTCGGCGATGTTCATCGCATGGTCGCTGACGCGCTCAAAATCGCTCAGCGTGTGCAGATATTTTGACACGCTCTCGTTTTCCTCACGGCTCAGCTCCTTCTCGGTGATATGCATAAGATATGTCCCAAGCTTGTCCTCGTAGAGGTCTACCGTCTCCTCCTCATCCTCAACAGCGGTATAACCCTCATCGCTGTAGCTTTTCAGGAGTCCCACCGCGCTCACAAGATTCGCCTGCGCCGTGCGCGCCATGTCCTCAACGGTCAGACGGCTCTGCTCCACGGCAAGCGCGGGATGCTCAAGGAAGCGCGGATCGAGCCGGTCGAGCGCGCCGTCGTGCCGCCGCTCGTCCTTGCCGCCGCGGACGAGCAGGCATGCCAGCCTTTCAAGCAGTCCAAGTGCCGGCAGCAGCACCGCCGCAGTCACAACGCGGAACGCCGTGTTCACGAACGCGATGCTGACCGCGTTCATCGTCATATCCATAAAGCCGAAGCCAAATATCGCGTTCGCACCGTAAAATATCCCGCCGCAGAGCAGTACGCCCAATACCTCTATCTCAAGATATGCAAAGGCCGTGCGGCGCCCGTCCGTCTTTGCGCCGAGCGCCGAAAGCAGGACCGGCACGGCCGCGCCTATCGCAATGCCGAGTATGACAGGGTACGCGGCCGCAAAGCTTACCGCGCCTGTGAGCGACAGCGCCTGAAGTATGCCGACGGCAGCGCTCGCACTCTGCAATATGCAGGTAAAGAGCGCGCCGGCAAGAATACCGAGCAGCGGATTTGAAAAGGCCGTGAGCAGTCGGACAAAGCTCTCGCTCTCACGCAGCGGCGATACCGCCGCGCTCATTGACTGCATCCCGAACATAAGCACCGCAAAGCCCAGCAGTATGTCGCCCACATGACGCCGCTGCTGGTTTTTGCTGAACATGCGCAGTATGACGCCTGCTACCGCGACGACGGCGCTCAGCGTTGAGGTCGAAAGCAGCTCGACCCATCCGCTTCCTTCAAGTGTCGACAGGCAGATTATCCAGCCCGTGACGCTGGTGCCGACCAGCGCGCCAAGTATCACTGCTATGGCCTGCCGCAGCTTCATCATGCCGGAGTTGACAAAGCCCACGACCATGACGGATGTCGCCGACGAAGACTGTATGACCGCCGTGACCCCTGCGCCGAGCAGCACTCCACGCAGCGGCGTCCCTGACAGGCGATACAGCACCAGCTCCAGCCTGCTGCCCGCAACCTTTTTCAGCCCGTCTCCCATCAGCGTCATGCCGAACAAAAACAGCGCCACGCCGCCAAGAAGTGATATTACATCGCTCAATCTCATAATTTTCTCCGGTCAAAAGACTTTTGACAGCACCTCACAGCGCGGCAGAACCGGCAGACATATATGCTGTGCTGTGTTTATTTTATCCTATCCCACGCCCCTCAACAAGCCGTAATTGCCAACAAATATCATTCCCGTTCTGTAGGCGATATAGACGTATTCGTCATAACAGGTTCTTTACGCCAAATGCATTTTTGCCCATCATTTGGAGTTTAGGCTTTTTTGCGGGTGCAGAAGTCATATTTTATTCACACATTTTACCCAATTCAGAGCATCCGTGAATAAGTGAAATTAGGTATTCATACAAACTTGCGCAAAATGTCCCGAATGTTAAAAAATTCACTTGACTTTACGGCCTATTCGTGTTATTTTTTTATCAGCAAGCAGGTGCTTGAACGCCGCTTGTGAAAGCGGTTACATTCGTTTTCTCACTCTCTTTTCTTTCACACAAAAACCAACGGGAACTTCATGCAGGCAGGCTTGAAGTTCCCGTTGGCATTTTCTCTGGACTTTTTCGTATATCGCGTGTAATATACCTATATAAAATTACAAGGAGAATCAATATGCGTTGGATAGAAGTCAGCATCGACACCCCGGCCGAGCTTATCGACGAGCGCTGCCAGCAGATGGCGGACATGGGTGCCGGCGGATTCGTGATAGAAAATGAGGCGGATTTTCAGGATTTCCTTGAAAATAACCACCAGTACTGGGACTACGTGGACGACGAACTGGAGCAGAAATTTGCCGGTGTCAGCCGCATAAAGTGCTACTTGAGCGACGATGCCGACGGCAAGGCTATTCTTGCATCCATAAGGGGTGCTTACCCGGACAGCAATATTCTGACTGCGTTCATTGAGGACAGTGACTGGGAGAACAACTGGCGCGAGTTTTATAAGCCCATCGAGGTCGGAGAGAAGCTGGTCGTTGTCCCCGAGTGGGAGGATATCCCCGCAGACGGCCGTCTGCCCCTGCGCCTTGACCCTGGTCTTATCTTCGGCACCGGCAGCCATGCAACAACAAGGATGTGCCTCGCGGCGCTGGAAAAGTACTGCCGCCCGAACGCCCGCATCCTCGACCTCGGCTGCGGCAGCGGCATACTCGGCATCGGCGCACTGGTGCTG
>CAKTNU010000044.1 GCA_934589325.1 uncultured Oscillospiraceae bacterium
CCTTGAGTGCACCTTCTCCGATCGCAGTCTTACCCCTGTCGGATATCCGACTTTCTACTTTCGCGCCCCGACCGCATACGTAAACATACTGCTTGAGGGCGGTGTAGACTTCGTCACCACAGCAAACAACCACTTCAATGACTTCGGCGAGAAGGGCGTTGAAGATACATACGCTACCCTTGAAAACGCCGGTCTGCCCTACGGCAAGGTCGGTCAGGCACAGGTCGTCACTACGCCGAGCGGCATAAAAATGGGTATCTACTGCGGCTTCAACGCCAGCGAGGGATACTTTATCCCGACTACGGAGGAATGTGTAAGTGCAATAAATCAGATGAAGGCCGACGGCGCAGAGTACATCGTTATGGCCTTCCACTGGGGTAAGGAGCTTTACTACAAGCCCAGCCAGAAGATGATCGATCTCGCTCAGGCCTGCATTGATGCTGGTGCCGATCTCATCTACGGCACGCATCCGCATGTTCTCGGCCCTGTCGTTGAATACAACGGCGGCATAATCATGTACAGCGTCGGCAACTGGAGCTTCGGCGGCAATACTCAGCCTACCGATCAGGATACCGCGATTATTCAGGTCACGATAAAGCGCGACCTCGACGGCAGCATTACCACTGAAGGCTACGATGTCATTCCCTGCTGTGTCAGCTCCAACATGAGCGGCGGCGCAGGCTATAACGACTATAAGCCGACCCCCTACCCCGAAGATAACGAAGGCTACAAACGCGTGCTCAGCAAGCTCGACATGAACTCCGGCTGGGAGAACGCCACAAAAGACTACAGTGCATGGTACGGTGCCTGGGGCTGATCAAGATCATAACAAAAAACTGCGAGGCTTCTTGCTTCGCAGTTTTTTATCGTTTATTTGCTTCTGAATTCGTCGCTTCCCAGGAAAAACAGCGCCAGCGTTCCGGGGCCGACATGCGAACCCGTTACCGGCTCATAACACACCAGCATCACTTCATGCGGAGGATTATTGCGGTTAAGGAGTTCTATCAGCTCCTGCGCATCATCCGGACAGTCGGCATGAGCAATACCGATGCATTGGCTGTACGGCTCACGCACCATGAGGTCATACTGTGCAGCCAGCGCTTTTATTGCATTTTTACGGCCGCGTGTCTTTTCAAAGCAGACTATCTTGCCCTCGGTGTCGCCCTTGAGCAGCGGCTTTATATTCAGCACCGACGCTATCGCTGCCTTTACACTGGATAGCCTGCCGGTGCCGCGCAGATACTTCAGGTCGTCCACCGTGAACACCTGGCACATATTGTGCCGCAGGCTGTCAATTTCCGCGGCATTTTCGTCTATGCCCATACCGTCGCGCCGGTTCTGTGCCGCCTTAACGACGAGCAGCCCCTCTCCCAGAGACGCGGCCAGCGTATCGACTACGCATATCTTTCTTTCCGGGAAATCCTCGCGAAGCTGCGCCGCCGCCATGAGCGCGGAATTATACGAGCCGCTGATGCCGGAAGAGATACCGATGAACAGCACATCCTCCCCCTTTTCAAGAAACGGCGTCATCGCATCCACATAGGTCTGCGGCGTTACCTGTGAAGTCACGACCTTCGCTCCTCTGCGCATCGCCTCATAAAACGCCGGGCCGTCAAAGCCGGAGTCGCCTGAGTCCTGCGGTGACTCTCCGTTGACCATGTAAGTCAGCGGCAGAGTCTCTATCTGCCACTTTTCAAGCTCTGCGGGTTCAAGATTCGCCGAGGTGTCGGTCATTATTATATACATGATATTTTTCTCCTTAGCATCTAATGCATGATATTAGATTAACATATATAGTCCATTAAGTCAAGGAGTATATTTAACTATAATATTTACAAACTATGAATTTAATGTTATAATTGAAATTACGAAAGGTGAGGTGGACATTATGGGCTATGATAAGGCACTTATCGCAGGTAAGCTGCGCCGCTGGGAAAAGTATCTGGAGCGCTTTCGGCTGCCCGAATGGGATGACATCCCCGATTTCGGCCTGTACATGGAACAGGTCGTGCAGCTTCTGAAGCAGTATCTCGACTATATGCCCCCCGAGCTCAAGGAAGAGCAGATAATAACCGCCGCATCGATAAATAATTACGTCCGGACAAAGATAATGCCCGAACCCGTGAAAAAGAAATATTTCCGCGTGCACATTGCATATCTTATAATAATCTGCACGCTCAAGCAGAGTTTAAGCATTGCAATGGTGCAGAAGCTGATCCCCATGGGTCTGAGTGAGGGCGAGCTGCGTGAGCGATATGAGAGCTACGCCCAGCGGCACAGGCAGTCATCTGCGTATTTTGTGGAACAGGTGCGCCTTGCAGGGGCCAAGCTGCTCGATCATGCCGAGCAGACGGAGCTTGCAGTGAAGGACACCGAAGAGCTCATAGCGTCCACGGCAGTAATCAGCGGCTTCTCGCGGCTGCTGGCAGAAAAGCTGCTTCTGCTTGACGGAAAAGATATCACAAACGGCGGAAGCATTGAAGTTGAACGATAAAAGCAGGGTCATATGACCCTGCTTTTATCGTTCAAAACTATTTTTTTCACTTCATCGAGACTCCTGCCTGTTTCCCGCGCAATGCGGGCACAGTCGTCATACTCGGCTTTTTCCCGCCGTATCCCGTAGCCCTCGGAGGTTTTGATCCGAACACTGCCGCAATCTGTGTCCACGGTCCTCACACTGCGGTTCAGCGTGTACCGCTCACAGGTGTATTCTCGGACGCCGAGCGTCGTCGTATTTCTGAATATGCAGCGCAGCATCTCCTCACGCTGTGCCGCACGGCACATGCAGGTCAGCATAACGCCCGGCCTGCTCTTTTTCATGCCGATGTTCGTAAAATACACGTCCAGAGCACCGTGGCGGAACAGCTCATCCATTGCGAACGCCAGTGCTTCCGGCGTCATATCGTCGAGATTGCAGGCAAGCTCCGTGACCAGGTCCGTGTCGTCTCCGGCCTCTCCGATAAAGGCACGGAGAATGTTGGCCGTCGGAAAGTCCTTCTTTCCGGTGCCGATACCGATTTTATCGACCCGCATCACCGGCCGGCTCACGAAATCGGCTGCAAAGTGCTTAAGCAGCGCAGCGCCCGTTGGGGTACACAGCTCACTGCGTATCTCGCCGGAATATGCCGGGATGCCGAGAAGTATCCGTTCCGTTGCCGGTGCCGGGACGGGCAGCACTCCGTGGGCGCATTTGACAAAGCCGGAGCCAAGATTTACGGGAGATGCAAGTATTCTCCCCGGTGCAAGCTCGTATATAAGCTCGCATACGCTCAGTACATCGGCCAGCGCATCAAGCGAGCCGACCTCATGAAAGTGTATATTCTCCACCGGTTCCCCGTGCACCGCACTCTCGGCCTCAGCGATAATTCTGTACACAGCAGCGGCATTTTCGCGCACAGTCTCCGGCAGACCGACCTCGGAAATGAAGTCATATATCTCTTTGATGCCGGTGTGCCTGTGGTGATGCCGTTCCGTCTCACCCTCTTCGTCACCGTTTATGCTCACGGTGACATGAGTCCCTCGGACGCCGCACTTCGAGTCAGCCGCGGCGGATAACTCAGCTTGGCCCGCGAGGGCAGTATTCATTCTGGCAAGAAAGCCGTCCCTGTCAGGGTGTAGCTCCATAAGTGCGGCGGTGAGCATATCCCCAGCGCAGCCCATGGCACAGTCGATATACAGTGTCCTCATCGGCTCTCCTCCCTCGGCTTCGGGTCAATTTTCACAGTGCCGAAATACTTTTTCAGCTCATTTTCTATTGTTTCAAATTCGTTTTCCGCCTTATCATGCTGCTTCGCGGTAAACTGCAGCAGTGCGCCGCCGTCACGCAGACGGACGCGGAAGTCCGTAAAACCGAGTGAAAATAGATAGTCCTCGCTCCTCTCAACGGCACGAAGCTTTTCGCCCGTTATCTCTTCGCCCGTTGGAACGCGGGTCGCAAGACAGGCATAGGCGGGCTTATTCCATGTAAACAGTCCGGCCTCATGCGAAAGGCGGCGGACCTCCGCCTTTGTCAGCCCGCAGATCCGCAGCGGCGAAAGGATATTTTCCTCTGTCAGGACGCGCATACCCGGCCTGTCTCCGCCCTCGTCGCTGGCATTGGTGCCGTCGATGATGAGCTCATAGCCGTCTGCCGCAGCCGCGGCGCGTATAGCGGACATAATGCGCTTCTTGCAGTAATAGCAGCGGTTTGCCGGATTTGCCGTGACCTCTTGGAATTGCAGCACATCTACGCTTATTTCGCGCAGCCCCACTCCGAGCTCAGCAGCAAGTCGCCGTGCATCCTCGCGCTCAAACTCCGGCTGAAACTGCGACTTAACAAAGTACGGCACTACATCCGCACCGCATTTTACAGCCGCGTAAATCAGATAAGACGAGTCGGCGCCGCCTGAAAAGGCCAGCGCCACTTTTTTATGCTCTGTGAAAAATTCCTTGATATCCATATCAGTCCAGATGATTTATCATGCTTGCAAGATAGCCCGCGCCGAATCCGTTGTCAATATTCACGACAGACATTCCGCTGGCGCAGGAGTTCAGCATACTCAAAAGCGCCGCCACGCCGCCGAACGACGCGCCATAGCCTACACTGGTCGGAACTGCGATCACCGGGCAGTCCGCAAGTCCGCCGATAACCGACGGAAGCGCCCCCTCC
The DNA here is from genome assembly GCA_934589325.1 of uncultured Oscillospiraceae bacterium. Next base: position 4,649 of record CAKTNU010000044.1, read on the forward strand.
ATACCTGCGACAGCGATGATAACGCAGGCGCTCATAACGACGTCCATATTCATAAGCAGCCTATGGATGCCGGATACACCGACGTCGTACAGCCGCAGGACATCGTTGCCGAGTGCTTCGGCGGTCATGGCCGCCTCCTCAGCGACCGGGATATCGCTCGTACCGCCGGTGGCGACAACGATGCGTCCCTTACCGCTTGGCTTAGGCATACTGCCGATAATGCCGACGTGTGCAAGCGAATTATACTCAAGCGGAAGCTCCGCTTTGACATAGTCGGCCGCCTCCTCTGAGAGCCGGGTTATGAGGACGGTCTGCTGGCCGTTTTTGATCATGGCCTTCGCTATGCCGAGGATATGCTCCTTGGCCTTGCCCGCACCGTATATTACCTCCGGTACGCCCTGCCGTATGCCTCGGTGAAGATCTACCTTGGCATAGTCCTCTATCTCCTGAAACGGCTGCATCTTAAGGCGGAGCGCCGCATCGTCAGGACTCATGCTGCCGTCGGCAACGTGATCAAGCAGTTCTGTCAGCTCATGCTTATCCATAGGCACCTCCGTAAATGATCAGAACAGGCCGGATATGACGCCGTTTTCGTCGACATCAATCCGCTCCGCGGCGGGGACCCGCGGCAATCCGGGCATTGTCATGATATCGCCCGTCAGAGCAACGATAAAGCCAGCGCCGGCATTGACCTTCAATTCCCGGACATTGACGGTGAATCCGGTCGGCGCGCCGATAAGCGCCGCATCGTCCGAAAAGCTGTACTGCGTTTTTGCCATGCAGATCGGCAGGCCGCCGAAGCCGAGAGCTTCCAGCTTTGCCGCCTGCTTTGCGGCGCCTGCGCTGAGGCGCACACCGTCCGCGTGATAAACCCTCCGGCATATGGCCTCGAGCTTACGCTCAATGCTCATATCGAGCTCGTATGCGGGGCAGAAATCGTTCGGCTGCTCACACAGACGCACGACCTCTTCGGCAAGCGCAGTACCGCCCTCGCCGCCCTTTGCCCATACCTCGCTGAGCACAGTCTTGACGCAGACTGCATTGCAGCGCTCCGCTATCAGGCGGAGCTCCGCCTCCGTATCGCCGGGAAAAGCGTTTATGGCGACAACGCACGGCAGGCCGAACACGTTTTTGATATTGTCCACATGTCGAAGGAGGTTCGGCAGACCGCGCTCCAGCGCTGCAAGATCTTCCTCCGCAAGACGTGCCTTTTCGACTCCGCCGTGGTACTTGAGCGCCCTTACAGTCGCAACGATGACGACCGCGGAGGGCCGCAGGCCGGCAAGCCGGCACTTGATATCAAAAAACTTCTCCGCACCGAGATCGGCTGCAAAGCCCGCCTCGGTGACGGTATAATCCGCGAGCTTCAGCGCCATTCGTGTGGCAAGCACGCTGCTGCATCCGTGGGCAATATTAGCAAAGGGGCCGCAATGGATGAACGCTGGTGTACCCTCAATGGTCTGTGCAAGATTCGGCTTCAGCGCGTCCTTGAGGAGCGCAGTCATCGCGCCCTCGGCTTTGAGGTCATGCGCGGTCACCGGACTGCCGTCATATGTGTAGCCGACTATCATACGGCCGAGGCGCGCCTTCAGGTCTGGAATATCCGTCGCAAGGCACAGCACAGCCATTACTTCGCTTGCGACCGTGATGTCATAGCCGTCCTCACGCGGGATGCCGTCCGTCCTCCCTCCGAGGCCGCTGACGATATGGCGCAGCTGGCGGTCATTCATGTCGACGGCGCGGCGCCATGTTATCTGGCGCGGGTCTATATTCAGGGCGTTGCCCTGATGGATATGGTTATCCAGCATTGCGGCAAGCAGGTTGTTCGCCGCACCTATGGCGTGAAAATCGCCGGTGAAATGGAGATTTATGTCCTCCATCGGCACTACCTGCGCATAGCCTCCGCCTGCGGCGCCGCCCTTTACGCCGAATACCGGGCCGAGGGACGGTTCTCTGAGCGAGGCAACAGTATTCCTGCCGATACGCCGCATGGCGTCGGCAAGACCTATGCATGTGGTCGTCTTCCCCTCTCCCGCCGGGGTCGGCGTGATGGCGGTGACAAGTATCAGCTTGCCGTCTGGTCTGGCAGACATATCGCGCAGAAGCGCGAGGTCTACCTTTGCCTTATAGCGGCCGTATTGCTCGAGATATTTTTCGTCTATCCCGGCGGACGCGGCAACAGTTGTTATCGGCCGCATGGTGCAGCTCTGGGCTATCTCTATATCGGACTTATAGGCCAATAAAATGCCCCCTTTTAGTCTTGATCAGATATTTTTCTTGAGTTTCAGCGGTGCGCTCTCGGAGATCATCACGGAGACGATGATCAGCGCAAAGCCGCATGCAAGCTTCACGGTGACCGGCTCGCCGTAGAATATGACGGATATGATTATAGCAAATACAGACTCAAAGGTCATGATCACTGCCGCCGTGGAGGACGGAGTATAGCGCATCCCCCATGTCTGGAGAAAGAAGCACAGCGCCGTGCACATTACGCCCATATAAGCGATGCTGCCCCACATTTCCGCGCCGAGTCCCGTCGGCACCGGCTCGAATACCAGTGCGCCTGCAAGACATATGACTGCCGCCGTGCCGAACTCCACGCCGGTGAGCGACAGCGCGTCGCAGTCGCCGACAAATTGCTCGGTCAGAATTATCTGAAGCGCATAAAACACACCGCATACAAGCGTCAGCGCGTCGCCCAAATTAAACGGCGATGTACCGCTCAGCGAGACGAGGCCGATCCCGAATACGCAGAGGAACGCGGCAATAATATTTGCGGCGCTCGGCCGGCGCTTGAAGAAGCCCCAGACCATGAACGGCACTAGAACGCAGTAGGTCGCAGTGAGGAAAGCGTTTTTGCCGGGTGTGGTGTACTTAAGCCCGTAGGTCTGGAATATATACGCCGCAGCAAGGCATACGCCGAGCAGAACGCCGCCGCGGAATCCTGCGCGGCCAAGCGTTTTTAGACGTTTGCCAGCTGCCAGCAGAAGCAGAGCCGCCGCAATGATAAAGCGCAGCGCAAGTATCCACATAGTGCCGATAGAGTCGAGCGCTTCTTTGAGTATAACGAAGGACGTGCCCCAGATGAAAGCCGTCCCCCACAGGGCAAGATGCCCGAGGATCTTCTTTTTATCTGCCATTGCCTTTATATCATGCCTTTTTCATGTGCGGAGCGGCAGCACGGAGCATGAGCTTTTTAGCACTGCCAGAGTCGAAGTTTATCTCTATAAGAAAGTCGCCGCCCATCGGGGTCATTTTCATGAGAGTCCCGGCGCCGAAGGCCTGATGAACGATACGGTCGCCCACGGAATAGTCAGGCGCCGGTTTCTGCTGTGCTGCTTGGGCGGAGGGCGGGGCGGGTCTGTGCGCGGGGGCGCTCATGCTGTACTGCCGCGCAGAGGGATAACGGCTCCTGGCAGCAAACTGCGTCTCGGCGCGGCGCTCGGCATTATGATTCGGGCGCTGGGAGCTGCGCTTTTCAATGTGCTCCTCGGGTATTTCGTCGACAAAGCGGGATATCTTATTCGCAGTCGTTCTGCCGAAGAGCATCCTCTGCCGTGCACAGACGATATGCAGCTGGCGCATGGCGCGTGTTATCGCGACATAGCACAGTCTGCGTTCCTCCTCCATCTCCTCCGGCTCACCTATGGCTTTCATGCCAGGGAAAATGCCCTCTTCCATGCCGACGATGAACACGGTCGGAAATTCGAGCCCTTTGGCGCTGTGCATCGTCATCATGACGACGCTGTCTGCGTCCTTATCGTAATTATCAAGGTCGGTGTACAGCGCAACATCAGCGAGGAAGCCCTCAAGCGTCTGGTCGCCGGACTCCTTCATATAGCTTATAATGCTTGTCTTTATCTCGCGCACGTTCTCGGCGCGGGCTGTATCCTCGATGGTATGCTTCTCCTCGAGAGCACGAAGGTAGCCGGTCTTGTCAAGCAGCTCGTCGAGCAGTGCATCCGGCGCGTTTTTGGATGCGAAATCACGCAGGCCGTTCATCATCGATGCAAACTGCCGCATGCGCAGAGCGGGGCGGCTGAGCTCTGGGTATCTGTCCGCGGTCTCAAGTATCCTGAACGTCGCGACGCCCTCTCTGGCGGCTATCTCTCTGGCTATTTCCATACTGCGCTCGCCTATGCCGCGGGGCGGAGAATTGATGATGCGGTTGAGACGCAGTTCATCCTCGGGGACGGCAATGACGTTCATATATGCCAGCACGTCCTTGACCTCAGCACGGTCAAAGAAGCGCGTGCCGCCGATGATGCGGTACGGCACTCCGGCGCGCTTAAATGCATATTCAAGTTGGTTCGACTGCGCGTTCATACGGTAGAGCACCGCATGGTCGCGCCAGTTCTCGCCGCGGCCGTAGTCGGCCATTATCTGCGAGGCGACATACTGCGCCTCCTCGTGCTCGTTATCGGCGACATACAGCTTTATCTTGTTGCCGTCGTCCTTATTCGTCCACAGCTCCTTGCCCTTGCGCCCCTGATTATTGCGTATCACGGCGTTGGCAGCATCCAGTATGTGGCCGGTGCTGCGGTAATTCTGCTCCAGGCGGATAGTGCGGCACTTTTTATACTGGCTCTCGAAGGAGAGGATGTTCTCTATCGTCGCACCGCGGAATTTATAGATGCTTTGGTCATCGTCACCGACGACGCAGATATTGCCGAAGCCCCCCGCCAAAAGCGAGGAGAGCAGATACTGCAGACGGTTCGTATCCTGATACTCGTCGATGAGGACATACCTGAAGCGGCGCTGCCAGTAGCTGCGCGCATCCTCATGCTCCTGAAGGAGCTGAACGGTGAAAAATATCAGATCGTCAAAGTCCATCGCTCCGGCAGCGAACATGCGGCGCATGTATTCGCAGTATATCTCACCGGTTTTCGTGCGGAAAATATCCCCGCTTGCTTTGGCCTGACGGTAATATTCCTGCGCGCCTATCTGCTGGTCCTTGGCACGGCTTATCGCGCCGAGGACGACCTTTGGCGCATAGGTCTTGTCATCCAGATTCAGATCCTTGATTATGTGCTTGATAAGGCTCGTGCTGTCTGAGGTGTCATATATGCTGAAATTTGACGGAAAGCCGAGCTTTTCCGCGTCTCGCCGCAGGATGCGGACGCATGCGGAGTGGAAGGTGCAGGCCCAGATATCGTTTGCGGCGGGGCCGAGCATATTCTCAAGGCGCGCTTTGAGCTCGCCAGCAGCCTTATTCGTAAAGGTAATGGCGAGGATGCGCCACGGCTCTACAGGGTCAAGCGCTGCAATACGCCGCCCCTCCTCGCTGCCGGACTGCATTTCACGGATATCATCCTCGGACGCGCCATCAGGAACAGTATCACTGTCGGACGCACGGCCGTATTTCAAAAGATTTGCGATGCGGTTGATTAACACTGTGGTCTTGCCGCTTCCGGCTCCGGCCAGTATCAGCAGCGGCCCCTCCGTGGCCA
>CAKTNU010000045.1 GCA_934589325.1 uncultured Oscillospiraceae bacterium
ACGAGGTCGTCACCGGCCTTTTTGTCTGGACGGTGTTCATAGGCAGCGCGTATGCCTACCGTAAGCATGCCCATCTTGGTGTTGATATCGTCACCAACGCCCTTAAGCCAAAGACGAGGGCAATAGTTCAGGATATTATCAGTGTGCTTGAGCTTGCTGTTCTCATCATGCTGACTGTTATCAGTATTCAGTACGTACACAACCTTATATACGTCCGCGGCGTGTATAAGCCCTTTGTGTCTGACATTCTGCGCTTCCCCAGATGGTGGGTCGGTATTGCCGTTCCTATCGGCTTCGGCCTCTCCGTGATCTACTCTATCTGGTTCCTGCTGACTGACAGACTGCACATCATAAAGGTCAATCCCAGCGATGACGATGACGATTACAAGGTAGAGGAGGGTAATTTCTAATGGCATTGACATTTGTAGATCTTATCCCCGTTTTCCTTGTGTTCATTCTCTACTTCATGGGCATGCCGATCGTTTACTCCCTGTTCGGCGCGACCTTCTTCTATTTCCTCGTTATTGACACCACCTCAAAGCCTTGGCTTATTCTGCAGAAGGTCATGAACTCCACTCAGTCCTTCTCGCTGCTTGCCATCCCGTTCTTCATCATGGCCGGTTCCGTCATGAACTTCGGCGGCATAAGTGAAAAGCTAATGGACTTCTGTGAATGTGTTACCGGTCATATGCGCGGCGGCCTTGCACAGGTCAACGTGCTGCTGTCCATGCTGATGGGCGGCTGCTCCGGTTCCGCAAACGCTGACTGCGCGATGCAGTCCAAGATGCTCGTTCCCGAGATGGAGAGACGCGGATACTCAAAGGCATTCTCCGCGGCCATCACCGCCGCCTCGTCTGCTGCGACCCCCGTCATCCCCCCCGGAGTCAACCTCATCATCTACTGCCTGCTTGCACAGGCATCTCTGGGCAGAGTCTTTGCCGCAGGTTATGTCCCTGGCATACTGATGTCCCTGTCCATGATGGTCGTCGTTGCGATCATCGCAAAGAAGCGCAAATATCCCACCACCAGAGACAAGTTCCCGAAGTTCACCGAGATACTCAAGCAGGCGTTCATCTCCTTCTGGGGTCTGTTCTTCCCGTTCGGTATCATCATCGGTATGCGCCTCGGTATGTTCACTCCCTCTGAGGGCGGCGCTGTTGCTGTTATCTACTGCTTCATCGTTGGCGGTCTCATTTACCGCAGATTGAGCTTCAAGAAGCACTTCATCCCCATCCTGCTCGATACCATTGCCGGTACCTCCAGCGTTGTCCTCATCATGGTCAGCGCCAGTGTCTTCGGTCAGTATCTGAGCTGGGTCAACATCCCGAAGCTCGTCGCAAAGGGCATCCTTGCACTTACCAGCAACAAGTACGTGTTCCTGATGCTCTGCAACCTCGTGCTTCTCATCCTCGGTATGTTCATCGAGGGCGGCGCTGCCCTGATGATCACCACCCCGCTGCTTCTGCCTGTCGCACAGCAGCTAGGTGTCGATACCATCCACTTTGGTCTTATCATGATAGTCAACATCATGATCGGCGGTATTACTCCTCCGTTCGGCTCCATGATGTTCACCACCTGCGGCATCACCAAGTGCCCCATCAGCGAATTCCTCAAGGAAGTGTGGCCGTTCATCTTGTGCCTGTTGGCAGTTCTGATACTGCTGACCTTCTGCCCGGTTCTCATTACCTTCGTTCCGGACCTGATTTACGGCGCATAAGTTCTAAGCATATTTTAAAACTCCGTCATGACCTCATGGCGGAGTTTTTCTTGTACTGGGCGATCCGGCGTGGTAAAATGAAATGGATCAAACATAAGGCGGTATTCAGAATGAAAACAACACGCGATTTTCCGCGATTTATAATAACTCAAAAGGGCGCACGCTGGGTATCACAGGGGCACCCGTGGATCTATGCGGCTGAAGTCATCTCGGGGGCGGAGAATGTTGAAAACGGCTCCCTGGTGGATGCTGTTACAGAGGGCGGCAAGTACCTGGGCACCGGCTTTTTGAGCCGTGAAAGTAAGATACGCATCCGCCTTGTTTCGCGCAATGCGAACGATAAATTTGACGCGGCGTTCTGGAAGCGGCGCATAAAATACGCGTGGGATTACCGTAAAACCGTTATGGCGGGCGACATTTCCTGCTGCCGCGTGATATTCGGCGAGGCCGACGGCTTCCCCGGTCTCACCGTTGACAGATTCTCAGAGCTGCTGGTCGTTCAGACCCTATCCGTGGGGATGGAACGGATCAAGGATATGCTGTTTCCGCTGCTTGCTGAGGTGCTGCGCGAGGACGGGCAGGATATTCGCGGCGTGTTCGAGCGCAACGACGTTGCTATCCGGTCGCTTGAGGGGCTGGAGCAGTACAAGGGGTGGTATGATCTGTCCGGCGAAGTGCATCCCGCGTCTGCGGTGACGGAGATATGCGAAAACGGCGTTTACTATAACGTAGACGTCGAAAACGGGCAGAAAACCGGCTTTTTCCTCGATCAAAAGTATAATCGCCTTGCAGTTGCCCGGCTTGCGAAAGACCGTCGTGTGCTTGACTGCTTCACGCATACCGGGTCATTCGCGCTCAATGCCGCACTCGGCGGCGCGGAGCATGTCACGGCGGTAGACGTTTCCGCCTCGGCGATAGAAATGGCGAAAGCAAACGCCCGCCGCAACGGGCTTGAGGGCAGGATGGATTTCCTCGTGGCCGATGTGTTCGACCTCCTTCCGGAGCTTGAGAAACAGGGGAAGGCGCCGTTTGACTTTATAATTCTTGATCCGCCGGCCTTTACGAAATCGCGCAAAACGGTTTCGGGTGCAGAGCGCGGGTATAAGGAAATAAACCTCCGTGCGCTCAAGCTGCTGCCCCGCGGCGGATACTTTGCCACGGCCTCATGCAGCCACTTCATGCCGTCGGAGCTCTTTGTAAAGATGCTGAAGTCCGCGGCGCTCGACGCGGGGGTGGAGCTGCGCCAGATAGAGGCACGGCAGCAGTCGCCCGACCACCCGATACTTTGGAACGTCCCGGAAACGGATTATCTGAAATTCTATATTTTCCAAGTTGTATAACAACGAAAACGGCCCGTTATAAAAACAGGCCGTTTCGTATATTCAATATAAATTTGTAAAAAGGTTCGCCCCACCGCATTAACGGTGGGGCGATGAGGTTTATGTTAGGGAAGCGGACCGACTATTATCCAATCGGTGAGCCATTTCCCATAAGTTATAGACCAGAGCCTCTTTTCGAGATTCCCGTTATGTTCCCTGAATTTCCACTCTTTTTCTTCGGTACGAGGCTGGATTCTTGTTACTTCAACCTGATCAGGCTGACTGTTTTCCGCAAAAGCAGATATGGGAAGGATGCAGCAGAAAGATAAAATTGCAGTGACAAAAAGAACAACACACTTCTTCATGGAGAACTCCCCTCGATTATTTCCAGCTCGGAATACGGAGATACACTCAGGTCTTGCTCTGAAATGGATTCCAAAGGATTTCCGTTATAACAGAAATAATAGTTACCATCCTCGTGCAGAATGTATGAGTTTTCCCCGCTTATTTCGACATAATTTTCTTGCGGTGCCCCTTGCCGCGGCTGTGCGATCACGAAGAATGACAGCGCGAATATGCACAGCACGGAGCATATAAGTATGCGGTGTGCGCGGATCGTTGCCCGGTTGTCGCGGTTCATCAGCAGGTCAAAACGCTGCTTCATCATCCTGTCGTTGCTGACGAATGAAATGGCGTACACGTTCTGCTCCCGTGACTTGGTGCTGACATAGCGCATTATCGACAGCAGCGACTCCAGATAGTCGCACTTGGCCTGCTCGTCCATACCCTCGGTTATACGGGAGTCGCACTGCATTTCAAGTATCGCGTCGATCTCGCTGACAGTCATGTGTGAGATCGGATTCCACCAGAACAGTGCTTCAACAAGCAGGAAAAACAGCTTTTTCAGCCCGTCATGGGATATGATGTGCTGCACCTCGTGACGCATAATGAAGCGGAGCTGCTCGTCGCTGAAATGCACAGCGGGCAGATATATCACCGGTCTGAATATCCCGGCAACATACGGGGCGGGGACGTCCGGAGAGATTTTTACGACGTACTCGCCGCCGAAACCGGCCGCGATGTGCGCAACACGGGCGTCCTCTACGTACAGATACCGGCGCTGTTCGGAATAATACCGCAGCGCACGTATCATGTCGCGCATGAGATAGCCGACCGTGCCGCAGCCCCAGATGACGAGCAGCAGCGTGCCGACGCTGCCGAACAGCGGGATGGGCGTTTTGATGCCGGTGTATATAGCCGGGAGCAGATGATACGACGGCAGGACTACCGCCGCCTCAAGGTCAAGCGGTGACATGAGCCGTATCACTGCCAGCAGACTTATGAACAGCAGCATCGATGTAGAGTATTTTGCGATAAATTTGGTCTTGCGGCGCAGGATGAACACGGTTATCAGCGCGAGATTATAAAAGATCACCGCGCTGCATATCGAGTATGCGCTTATCATTCGCCGTCCAGCTCCCGCCGCCGCTGCTGGAGCATGGTCTCAAGCTCGTCTATAAGCTCGGGACTTACTTCATCGCTCTTTATCATTGCGGAAAACAGGAGCGGAAGCACGGTCTTGCTGCTTCTGCCGCCGAGAACGGTGTTGACATAGTACTCCTCGCAGGGAATATTCGACGCGTACAGACGGCCGAAGGTCTTACCGCTGCGGACGAAGCCGGCCTCTTTTATCGCGCCCTTCTTCAGCAGCCCGTTGAGCAGAATGTGTATTGAGCTGGGCTGCCAAGAGGCGCCCTCCGCAAGTTCGATGATCTCGCTTCTGGAGAGCGGCTTGCCTGCTTTCCAGATGATATCCATCACCGCAAGCTCGCTTTTAGTGAGTTCCATTTAGCTGTTCACCCCCAATATAGAATGATTGAAGAATCAACCTAAAATTATTATACATGATGTTGCATAAAAATCAAGTGCAAATTTACATGATTAGGACGAAAATTTGAAACGCGGTTTATTCAATGTTGACAAAGAACGAATCGTAGTGTATTTTTAAACCAGAAAGAGATATTAAAATATCATACAAAATAATTGCAACAAAGATATATTGAATTGAACGATCTGAGAGTGTGCAGGTAAAGGTGTAAGCTGGTATCTGTGTTGGCGCCGCATGGATATTTGCGATAAAATTATAAGGAGAAAGGATTTATGAAAAAAATCAAAATTATTTCATGCTGCATACTAATTTTGGCATTGATGGCAACACTCTCGCTTTCGGCGTTTGCTGAGAAGCCGTCTGAACCGAGTATTCTGGCACCGCGTAGATCAGCAAATAACGATGAATATGTATTGTTTATTAACCATGTAACATACCGTGTTCCATACAATACAGTACTTGTGTACGGCTCAACCGGATACTATGTGGAAGTGGCGCAGCGGGCGCTTAACAACGTTAAATCCCGTTTTGGCCTTAGCTACGAGACCTTGCCGGTGACTCAAAACTATTTAAATATGTGTGTTACGGCAACATCTGCATTTCAACAATGGTGGAATGATAATCTGGAATATTTTTATGGCAGCGAAATAGCTGTTGACGGAAAAGTCGGGAATGATACATGGAGAAGGTTCCAGACTGTATGTATGTGATGGAAGGGCTTAAAAGTAACTGACTGAAAGCTGAGGAGATGCCGGTGAAAAGAAATTGGGTAATGCGTTTGGTGTATATTTTGGCGTTGTGCACGGTGCTGCTTCTATGTGGCTGCAGCAAGAGGGGCGAAGAAAACACGGGCGGCGCGGTCGGCTCAGAGAAATTGGCAGGCGGACGTTTTGTGTCAGTCAGCATGCCGTTGGATAACACGGATGCTAGGATATACCGTCTTACGCGCACACCGGGCGGCGCACTGCTGCTGTGCAAGACATTTACGGGTGAGCTCAGTCTCTACAGCGCCGATTTTGACGCCGGAACGCAGGAAAAGACCCAGGAGCTTGACGAGATATCTGCGGACACGGCGGCGTTCTGCGGGGAGACGCTTGTCATCACATCAAAGACGGATGACGGCGGCACCGAGCTTACGACAGTTTACGGATCCGACATCTCCTCAGTGCCGCTAATGCTGCCTGATATGCTCAGAGACGAGTACTTTCTCGGCTTCTGGCTGGGGGACGGGAACAATGCGCTGGTCCAGACTCCCGGCAAGCTGTACCGGCTGGACATTGGTACCGGCGACTGTGAACAGCTTGAAGCCTATGACGGCGAGATGGACATCCTTTCCGACGGCATGAACGGCTTCAGTGCAGTCAACGGGCGCGAGAACGATACGGTCATTTCCCTGCTTGACGGCAGTTTCAGCACGACCGAAAAATTCACCGTCTCCGCGACATTCGAGGAGATATATCCCGGTGTTCCCGGAGACAGATACTCACTGTGCGTGCGCAAAGTCGGGCAGGTACGTCTGCTGGATATCAGGAGCGGTGAGTACACGGACTATGCGAATCTGCAGATATCCGGCGCTGACAGCTATACGTTCTCGTACATAGACGGCGACCGATTCTTGTCATCGCGGGGCGGAGTCCCCGCCGTGTGGACACGCAGTACGGAGTCCGATGTGATCACGCTGACGCTCGCGACCTGTTCAGACCCGGACGAGGAGGAACGGAACGAGCGCTTGATTGAGGCGGTGTCGGAATTTAACGCGCAGAGCGAGAAATACAATATTGAGATAGTGGATTACGCTATTTACAATGACACGGCCGATTCGTCGCCGGGTATGGACAGATTCCGGATAGACATTCTGGCCGGTGATACACCGGATATATATGACATATGGAGTATGCCGACGCAGAAATATTGGGCGAACGGGCTGACGGAGGATCTGTACCCATTTTTTGAGAAGGACGAAGAGCTGTCGGCAGACGGACTTGTCCAGAGCGTGCTGCACGCACTGGAGCACAATGGGGGGCTATATGACCTCGTGCCGTCCTACCGCCTGACCATGGTTTACGGCAACAGTGACATTTTCAGCGGGCATATCACGATCCAAGACCTGTTGGAAATGAACAGACAATATTCCGCGACGCAAATATTCGGCGACGACATGAGCCGCGGCAAGTTCTGGCGGAATGTGTTGTCGTTTTCAGGCAAAGACTACGTTGATCCGGACAGCGGAAGCTGCAGTTTTGACAGCCCGGAATTTATAGGGCTGCTCGAGTTTTCCGCCCAGCTTCCGGAAAAAGCAGAGTACCTGACCTATGAACCGGGGCGGCTATATGTGGGCGACCAGTTCGTATATATCCGTACGACTGGGGACTTGGTGGAGGAGTGGCAGTTTACAAACGCTCAGATGGCCGGGAAGGAACGCTTTATCGGCTTCCCAACGCGCAGCGGCAGCGGGGTCAGCATCCAGCCATGCCTTCGATTGGCAATGTCCGGAACGAGCACTGAAAAGGACGGCGTGTGGGAATTTTTCCGTTTCCTGCTGAGCGATACCTACCAGTGGACGATCGACGATCTGAGCATACGCCGCTCCCAGCTGGAGACAACAGTGGATTATCAGATAAAAGCATATGCGGAGCTTGAGCTCCGCGTTATGATAGATCTTGGCGGTACGGCCTACGTGCAGGGCGGTTCCGTCCCGGTGTCGGCTCCGCCCGCAGGACTCGGGGATGAATTGCTTGGAATAGTCGACAAAGTGGACGGCGTGAATGAATACGATGCGGCGATATATGATATCGTGATCAATGAGGCGGAAAAATTCTATGCAGGGCAGAACATTGCGGCTCAAACAGCACAGGCTATACAGTCCCGTGCGAGCATATATCTGTCCGAGCAGTTTTGAAACAGGAGGCGGCATACATGAAAAGAGTGTTAGCGGTTGTGATGCTTTTGTGCCTGATATTCACCGTAGGCTGCGGCAGCGAAGACCCGGCAGTGAAAAAGGCTGAGAAGCCCATCGAAGTCAAGGATGAAACGCTCAAAAGTGTTGTCGCCTCCTATGCGGCAAAGGGTGCGGAGGGGTTTGGCGATTTTAATTATGACTCCTTCAGCAATGTTTCGGTAATAGGAGACAAAGCGTATCTGCTCGGGAACTCGATGTATGATGAGTATATTTACAGCATAGAGCTTGACGGCTCGTCGCCTGTCATTATTGCGCACGAGGATACGGAGGATGAAAGCTGGGTCAGCCTTGCCGCGTTGGGGGACAAGCTTTATGTGTGTGATAAAAATACCGGGAATCTGATAGAATTTGATTCATCGGGCAGCAGGCTCCGCACGGTAACGCTGCCGGAAGGAACGCTGACTATTCCGACGCTCGTCGGCGGCGATAAATATCTGTATGCATTCGATATGGGAGGCGGAAGGCTGACGGCAATAGACCCGGAGGGCGATGAACGCATTGCTTTTACAATAAACGTGACTCCGACGGCATCTCTGGGCAAATTGGCCGACGGACGGGCAGTTATAGGGACATATGAGGACAATGGCACGCGTATAAGCGTTATAGATGAGGAGAATAAATGCCTCGGCGAAAGCCGTTACATTGATATAAACTGTACCATACAGGGCTGCGGAAGCGAATGGAGCGTTTATCTGGAGAGCGGGGCGGATATATATGGCTTCGATTTTGACTCGGCGAAGCTGGAAAAGCTTTTCTCGCTCAACGATGTCGGGATAAGGATGCATGGCAGACTGTATGACTGCGGCAACGGGAGCTTTATTTATACAGCGAGCTTGGGAGACTATATGGACAAGCCTACGCTAATATACAAGACGGAGGTGCCGACCGACGCGAAAAGACTGACGCTTGCGACGCTCCGCGGCCTTGACTATGGCATGCAGAAAAAAGTCCTGCGCTGGAATGCAGCGCATCCGGAGTGCAGGATAGATATAAAGGACTATTCGGTATATAACACAGAAAGCGACCTGAGCCTTGGACAAGCGAAGCTGGCGCTGGACATAACTGCGGGAGAGACCCCAGATATGTACGACCTCTCCGTCGGGGACTCGACCATAAATACGCCGCTGCTTGCGCGGCGCGGCCTGCTGGAGGATCTGTATTCGTATATAGATGCAGACCCGGAGCTTGATCGCAGCGATTTTATGTCCGAGCCGCTGAAAGCAATGGAGATCAACGGCAAGCTGTATCAGGCGACATCCAGCTTCATGCTGTTTACGATGATGGGAGCCGCGGCCGATGTTGGCGGTCCGGATGAGTGGACATATGCTGCGCTGGAACAAAAGATCGCAGAGAGTGAGCAATATCAGCGCTTGACCGACGAGCGAAGCGAACCGAGTGATTGGCTCCGTGTGACCGTTGAGGCTTCCGGAGCCCGTCTCGTAGACTGGGAAAAAGGCGTGTGTCACTTCGATTCGGATTATTTCATACATTTGCTTGAGCTTTCAGCCGGAATGGAGAGACCTGACACTGAAAGTGCCACTCCTAGAGGGATACTTAGGGATACTGGTGCGCTGCTGTTTACACTGACCAGCAGGAGCGTAGGGGAAGGCGCAATGGGTGCACAGACCTTTGGTGACGGAAACTATGCCTTCGTAGGCTATCCGGAGGTAGGCGCGGTAATATACCCGACGGAGAGTGTGGGAATTTCCGCCCAGAGCGGCAGCAAGGAAGATTGCTGGCAGTTTGTGCGGCAATTTATGATGAAAGGTGCACGCAGCGGCTTCCCGCTCCGCTATGATGAGATCGAGGAGGACTATGAACTGGCTTGCAAGGATGTACACACTACTGAAGGTGAGAAGCAGGCGATGAGGGACTTCATAGCGCACGCGGAAAGTGCGTCTGTCTGCTGCAGGCCGGACGAGCAGCTGTGGGCGATAATCGAGAGTGAGCTGAACAGATTCTATGCCGGGCAGAACACCGCGGCTCAGACAGCTCAAGCCATACAGTCCCGTGCAAGCATATATCTGTCCGAGCAGAATTAAACAGAGGATCATGTTTTCTCCTATAAAAGTCCCCATACGGCGCTTTATGCGCCGTATGGGGACACGTTCTGTCAAAAAATATATGCGCTGGGCGTAGACAAC
>CAKTNU010000046.1 GCA_934589325.1 uncultured Oscillospiraceae bacterium
GTGCTGAAGATCGGCGCGCAGGGCATGGAGACCGCCGCCGGAGTACCGAACCAGATATACCTGATAATCCAGACTGTCGTAATATTCTGCATGGCAGCCGAAAAGGGCATCCGCGCCTCGCTCGCCGCAAGGAGCGAGCGCCGCCGCGCGCAGGCCGCCGCGATAGCGAGAGTGAAGGAGGCGAACGAAAATGAATGATATCCTCGCCAGCATTTTTTCCGCCGGCACCTTCAACCAGATGCTGCGCAGCGCTACCCCTGTCGCCCTTGCCGCGCTCGGCGGGCTCATGACGGAGCATGCCGGCATCATGAACATCGGCATGGATGGCATGATACTTATGGGCGCCTTCGTCGGCGCAGTCGGCAGCTATTTTCTCGCCTCGGCCGCGATGGGCGTACTGTGTGCGATAGGCTTCGGCATCCTAGTCGGGCTGTTCTTCGCGCTCTTTGTTGTCAAGCTCAAGAGCGACGAGTTTATAATCGGCTGTGCACTCAACACCTTCGCCGCGGGCGCGACGGCATACCTCTCGCGTGCGATATTCGGGCTGTCCGGCACCTCGGGCTACACCGTGCCGCATCTGCCGACAGTGCGCATCCCGCTCATTGAGGATATCCCGTTCATCGGCGAGATACTCAGCGGCAACTCGGTATTCATCTATATCACCTGGCTGCTGGTCATAGTGATGTGGCTGTTCGTGTACAAAACCCCCTACGGCTTCTGGATACGCGCTGCGGGTGAGCAGCCGGAGACTCTGCGCACTGCCGGCATCAGCCCGGAGAAGATGAAATGGACAGCCAGCATACTCTGCGGTATTTTCTGCGGCATGGCCGGCGCGCATCTGTCGCTCGGCTACCTCAACGGCAGCTTTGTCGAGGGCATGTCCGCCTCCCGTGGATACATTGCCTTCGCCTGCGTGATATTTGCCGCCGCAAACCCGTCCAAAGCATATCTCGCGGCGCTTATGTTCGGCTTCTTCGACGCGCTGGGGCTGCGTCTGCAGAACTATATCAGCTCCGATCTGACCGCGACCATACCTTACATCATCACCGTCGTCATGATGGTATATGTCGTCGTCAGCAAGCAGAAAAAGCGTGAACGCATCCACAGGCTCAACGCCAGGCGCAGCATGTGACCGATATCAGAATATGCAGAGAGCCCGCATACGCATGGAAAATTTCCATGCGTATGCGGGCTCTCTGCTTTTACTTTGCCAGGTCGAAACTCAGTGTGACCTTGAACAGGTCCCCGTCTATCGTCAGGTCAAGGTCGCCCTTTTGGAGCCGGGCCAGACTCTGTGCTATATTCAGCCCGAGCCCGCTTCCCTCGGTATTGCGTGAGCTGTCCCCGCGGACGAAGCGCTCCATCAACTCGTCGCTGGAGATATTGAGCTGGCCGCTGGAGATATTGCGGAAGGTCACGACTGCCTTCCCCTCCCGCTCGCATACCTCGAGATATACCCGCGTCCCACGCAGTGAATACTTGCAGATATTGTTCAGCAGGTTATCAAAAATGCGCCACATATGCCGCCCGTCGGCCATTATCAGCACCGGCTTATCCGGTTTTGTCAGCACGGGCTCCAGTCCGGCGGCGGCGAGCTTTTCGCCGTATTCGCCCAGACTCTGATCAAGCAATACGCCAACATCGCACAGCGCGGCGTTGACGCTCAGGCTGCCGGTGGATGCCTTGGACGCTTCGAGCAGGTCGTCGATGAGCTTTTTGAGACGTGCCGACTGCCGCTGCAGAACGTCTATATATTCGCGCATCTTCTCATTCTCGGGCTTTTCCTTGCCGATGAGGTCGACATAGTTGATTATCGATGTCAGCGGAGTCTTGATATCGTGCGAGACATTCGTGATGAGCTCGGTCCTGAAATGCTCGCTGCGCATCCGCGCCTCTACCGCACGTGATACTCCGTCGCGTATCGTGTTCAGCTCCTCGCCGTACTCTCTGAACGGGCCGTAGAGCTTTGCGGTATCCACGGTGCTGCTCTCGTCGCCGTCGGCCAGCCTTCTGCCCGCGGCCAGCAGCTTTTTCATGCATATCGCCGTGTATATCAGCGCTGCGGCCAGCGGCACGTTGACGATGAACCATATCACGCCGCTGCCGGTCGCCAGAAGCTCCAGTATGAGTATCACGGCGACGACCACGCAGGTCTTCGGCACGAGCGGCATGTCCCTGACGATCCCTCCGATGATGCGGCAGGCACTGCGGATAAGTCTCCACACCCACGCCAGCACCTTGTAGATGATGCAGCCCTTGATAAGTCCGCCTGCTTTTATGCGTACCGCAAAGCTCATGATATACAGCAGTATCAGCAGCGCCGCGGCCAGCACGACCAGGCAAGAGAGCATAATGAGCAGGAGACTGTCGTAATATGTCTCTGCCAGTATCGCCCACAGGCAGGAGAGTGCGATGATCATCAGGAGGGTAAACAGGTCAAAGGGTATCTTGTCGACAAAGCTTGGCACGATATTCTCGCTGCCCGCCCGGTGTCCCGCGGCACAGATCAGGAAGATGAACAGTATCACGCACAGGACGAAGGACACCGCCGCGATCACGATGAGCCGGTAACGGTAGTTATAGACCAGATTCACCCAGTGCAGGCGGACAAAGGTGTCGGAGTTGTCGCCTTCGGCCGGCTCGCTGAGGATGTAGCCCTCGATGACTACATTGCTCCGGCTTGAATAGGAGTCACTTCTGCTGCCGGAGCCGCTGTCCTCGGTAATGACAAAATCCGTATCGCTGAGATTCAGCTCGGGGATGTAGTACGACTCCTCGGAGTACCATTGGTAGTCCGCTCCGTCAAGTCCGTCGAACAGGATTTTGCCGCTCGCCTTGTCGCGCAGGATAAAGCGGAACGCGCTGTCCAGACCGCTTCGGTACTGCGTATAGTCCGCGCTGAAACCGTTGTACATGCGCTCGAAGGTCTGATTCATCTGAGAGTATCCCATGTTCGACAGCACACGGTCGCGCAGCGTGTTGGAATTGCCGGCATAGCCGCCCGCATCGGCTACCAGACCCACGCCTATGAGCGAGCCGACGAATGTTATGCCGAATATCACCAGCAGAAACACAGCCGCGGCCTTTGCCGCGAAGCTGCTTTTGAGTTTGCTCATGTCTTACCCCTCTCGATCTTATAGCCCTGCCCCCAGACCGCCTTGAGATAGCGCGGCTCGGCAGGGTTTATCTCTATTTTTTCGCGGATATGCCGGATGTGGACGGCCACGGTGCTCTCCGCGCCGTAGGGCTCGTCGTTCCAGACCCGCTGATACAGCACCTTCGGCGGGAATACCTCGCCGGGGTGCTCCATGAGGAGCTTGAGGATATCGTACTCGGTCGGCGTCAGGCTGACCTTTTCCCCGTCTACGGTGACTTCCTTGCTGCGGTCGTCAAGACATATGCCGTCCAGCCGCAGGCAACTCTCCTTCACCGTACCGCCGCCGAGCTGCATATAGCGCCTGAGCTGGGAACGGACGCGGGCAAGCATCTCTACGGGATTGAAGGGCTTTGTAATATAGTCGTCCGCGCCGACATTCAGGCCGAGCACCTTGTCTGTGTCCTCGCCCTTTGCAGTCAGCAGTATCACGGGCAGATTGCTCTCCTCGCGGAGCTTGACCATGGCGCTGATACCGTCCATCTCTGGCATCATGATGTCCATCAGGACGAGATGTATCTCCTGCGCACGGATGATCGCCAGCGCCTCACGGCCGTTGTAGGCGCAGTATGTGCGGTATCCATCCGCCTCGAGATAAATTTTCAGCGCAGAAACTATGTCCTTTTCGTCATCGCAGATAAGTATATTGTACAATCTCCTCACCTCGCGTACTATATTAACGTATCATGGCTTAAAAACCAAGGGGATAAATTATTAAGAAAACTTTAACCGGTCTTGCGACCGGTTAAAGTTCATTTCATTATCATTCGTCGAGCTTGAGGACGGCGAGGAACGCCTCGGTCGGTATCTGGACGGTACCGAGCTGGCGCATCTTCTTTTTGCCCTCCTTCTGCTTCTCCAGCAGCTTTTTCTTTCGCGTGATATCGCCGCCGTAGCATTTTGCAAGCACGTCCTTGCGCATTGCCTTGACCGTCTCTCTGGCGATTATCTTGCCGCCGATGGCCGCCTGGATCGGCACCTCGAAGAGCTGACGCGGAATATTCTCCTTGAGCTTTTCGCACAGCCGCCGGGCACGGGGATATGCCTTTTCGCGGTGCGCAATGAAGCTGAGCGCATCGACCTGATCGCCGTTCAGGAGCATGTCGACCTTCACCAGGTCGCTGGTGCGGTACTCGCTCAGCTCATAGTCGAGCGAAGCATAGCCCTTGGTGCGCGCCTTGAGCGTGTCGAAGAAGTCATATATTATTTCGTTGAGCGGCATCTCATAATGCAGCTCGACAAGGCGTGTGTCGAGATACTGCATATTCTTGTAATCGCCGCGCCTCTCCTGGCAGAGCGGCATGATATTGCCGACAAACTCGTTCGGCGTGATTATCGATACCTTGACATATGGCTCATATGCCTCGGCAATACTTGCGACGTCGGGATAATTGTGGGGATTATCGACCATGACAATGCTGCCGTCGGTCTTGACGACCTTATAAATAACGCTCGGCAGCGTGGTGACAAGCTCCAGATTGAACTCGCGCTCCAGCCGCTCCTGGATTATTTCCATGTGCAGCATCCCGAGGAAGCCGCAGCGGAAGCCAAAGCCGAGAGCGACAGAGCTTTCCGGCTCGTAGGACAGGGACGCATCGTTGAGCTTCAGCTTGTCCAGCGCGTCGCGCAGGTCGGGGTATTTTGAACCGTCCTCGGTGTAAATTCCGCAGTAGACCATCGGTCGCGCCGGCCGATAGCCGGGCAGCTCGTTTGCAGTAGGGTTCTCGGCGCTGGTGACTGTGTCACCCACCTGCGTGTCTGCGACATTTTTGATGCTGGCAGTGAAATAGCCGACATCTCCCGCGGACAGTTCATCGCACGGGTCAAGCCCTATCGGGCGCAGGTGCCCAAGCTCCACGACCTTGTACTTTGCGTCGGTGGACATGAGCAGTATCTCATCGTCCCGGTGCAGTACGCCGTCCATCACACGCATAAAGACTATGACGCCACGGTAATTGTCGTACTGGCTGTCAAATATCAGCGCCTTGAACGGGGCGTCCGGGTCACCCGACGGTGCGGGGACGTTCTTGACGATATCGTCCAGCACCGCGTCGATATTAAGGCCGATCTTTGCGCTTATCTCCGGCGCATCCTGCGCGGGTATGCCGATTATCTCCTCTATCTCGTCCTTCACGCGCTGCGGGTCGGCGGCCGGAAGATCGATCTTGTTGATGACCGGGAGTATCTCAAGGTCGTTATCAAGCGCAAGGTAGGTGTTCGACAGCGTCTGCGCCTCGACGCCCTGCGATGCGTCCACGACCAGCACCGCGCCTTCGCAGGCGGCGAGCGAACGGCTGACCTCATAGTTGAAGTCGACGTGACCCGGGGTATCAATGAGATTGAGCGTATAGCTCTGCCCGTCGGCAGCCTTGTAATTCAGCCCGACGGCGCGGGCCTTTATCGTAATGCCGCGCTCGCGCTCAAGATCCATGTTGTCAAGTATCTGATCCTCCATCACGCGCTGCTCCACTGCGCCGCACTTTTCTATAAGCCGGTCGGAGAGCGTGGACTTGCCGTGGTCTATGTGAGCTATTATGGAAAAATTGCGTATGAGCTTCTGATCCGTCATAGTCAGTCTCCTGTAGTAAGTTCGGGTCCGGTGAGGCTGCGTTCGGCCTCGCTGACGATGCCGCGCAGCTTTTCGAGGAAGAGCCTTGCGGTCTCGGCGGCCTGCCCGTCGCTGGCCGGCTTATTGCTGCGGCAGAGCAGATAGTCCGAGGTAACGCCGTAATAGTCGCATACGCGGCAGACAAAGGCAAGCCCCGGTTCGCGGGTGCCGTTTTCATAGTGGCTCAGCAGCGCCTGACTTATTCCGAGGTCGGCGGCAGCCTTGCGCTGGCTTATATTTTTCTCCCGGCGCAGCGCCGAGAGGGTCTGCGGGAAAGTCCTGTCCATCTCTTGTTTTTCTCTCCAATTATCTCTCAAATTATGATTACGATTTGTATATTATACAGACCTGTCAGGGATTTGTAAATAGCAAAATTGCGTGAAAATCTGCTCTGCGGGGACGTTTTTTCGGCAATATCGCATTTTTTGATCAAAAGCGGTCAATAATGCCGTAAAGTCCTTGAAAAACGCGCCCGAACGTGGTAAATTAGAGCTTGCAGATACCAAACACTTCTTTTGGAGGTAACCGTTATGTTTGAAAATCTTATTGAGATCCTGAAGAAAAATCCCCGCAGGATAGTTTATACCGAGGGTACCGACGCACGTATCCTTGAATCTGCCGACCGCCTCAAAAAGGGCGGCTTCCTCACCCCTGTCCTCGTCGGCAATGTTGACGACGTGAAGGCCGCTGCCGCAAAGGGCGGCTTTGACATTGAGGGTCTCGAGATCCTCGATCCCGCGACCTATGACCGCATGGATGAGATGGTATCCACCATGGTCGAGCTCCGCAAGGGCAAGATGAGCCCCGAGGAGTGCCGTGCAAGCCTCATGAAGGGCAACTACTTCGGCACCATGCTCGTCAAGATGGGCGTTGCCGACGCTCTGCTCGGCGGCGCTACCTATTCCACTGCGGACACCGTGCGTCCCGCGCTCCAGCTCGTAAAGACCAAGAAGGGCGCAAACCTCGTCAGCTCCTGCTTCATCATGGTCCGCGGCGAAGAGATGCTCGCCATGGGCGACTGCGCAATAAATATCTCCTACGAGGACAAGCTCGACAAGGACGGCAACGTTAAGCTCAGCGCTGCCCAGCAGCTCGCCGAGGTCGCCGTGGAGACCGCAAAGACCGCAAAGGTATTCGGCATCGACCCGAAGGTCGCCATGCTCTCCTATTCCACCAAGGGCTCCGGCAAGGGCGCGAATGTCGACCTTGTCCGCAATGCCACCGTCATTGCCAAAGAAATGGCTCCAGACGTCGACATCGACGGTGAGATGCAGTTCGACGCCGCGGTCTCTCCCGTTGTCGGCCAGCTCAAGTTCCCCGGCAGCAAGGTCGCAGGCTACGCCAACACCTTTATCTTCCCGGAGATTCAGTCCGGCAACATCGGCTACAAGATCGCCCAGCGTCTCGGCGGCTTCGACGCATACGGCCCCATTCTTCAGGGTCTGAACGCCCCGATAAACGACCTCAGCCGCGGCTGCAACGCCGAAGAGGTCTACCAGATGTCCATCATCACCGCCGCTCTCGCATAAGACCAGGCGACCAGAGTTCAGTATCATTCCGAATACGGGAGCTGTTTTTGCAGTCTCCCGTATTCTTGTATGTGCGGCACTGCACCGGCCGCGGGAGAACGTCTATGAACAGGGAAAAATACATGTCGCTTGCACTGGAGCTGGCGCAGGAGGCTGCGTCGAATGGCGAGGTGCCGGTCGGCTGCGTTATCGTCGACGGGAGCGGCCGCGTTATCGGCCGCGGGCGCAACAGGCGCGAGGAGGGGCACGACGCAACCGCTCACGCCGAGCTTGAGGCGATCCGCGAAGCCTGCGCCGCAGTCGGAGATTGGCGGCTCGAGGGCTGCAGCATCTTTGTCACGCTGGAGCCATGCCCAATGTGCGCCGGGGCAATAATCAATTCCCGTATCCCGACAGTCGTATTCGGCGCAAGGGACACGCTTACCGGCTCCTGCGGCAGCGTGATAAATCTGTTTGAGGAGCGCTACGGTCACCGTCCCGCCGTGTTCGGCAATGTGGGCGCAGAGGAGTCCGCCCGGCTCCTGAAGGATTTCTTCAGGAACAAGCGTTGAAAAGCCTACGGCATGAGTGCCGTAGGCTTTTCTTAATCTATTGGGCAGCTCATCCCCAAGTGGTGCGCCGCTATGCCATAATTATCAGGCCATTGCCCCACAGCAATCTTAAGAATTATACATATTGACAAGTTTGTAGCACGCTGGTAGACTATCTGTGTCAACACTGATAATACAGCTAACACAGGAGGTGCAGATATGATCAGCATAAACTACCGTGACCCTCGCCCGATATACGAGCAGGTCAAGGACAGCTTCCGTCAGCTTATTATAAGCGGCGCCCTCCCGTCGGACAGCAAAATGCCCTCCGTCCGTGAGCTTGCCGCCGGACTTACGATAAATCCCAACACCATTCAGCGCGCTTACCGCGAGCTGGAGGCGGAGGGTTATATATGCTCCGTTCCCGGCCGCGGCAGCTTTGTATGCCAGCAGGACGCCGCACTCGCCGCCCGCCGCACCGAGCTTTTGAGCAAGTTCGACTCTCTTACCGCGGAGCTGGCGCTGGTCGGCGTGAGCCGCGAACAGCTTGCCGAAAGATTGGAGGCTGCCAAATGATAGAGGTACGATCCCTTGTAAAAAGCTACGGCGGCTTCCGCGCCCTTGACGGACTGGATGCATCCGTGCCCAAAGGCGCAGTGTACGGTCTTGTCGGGCCAAACGGTGCCGGAAAATCGACTCTCATCCGTCACCTCGCCGGGATATACCGGCAGGACTCCGGCGACATACTGATAGACGGCGAGCCCGTGTATGAAAATCCCGCCGTCAAGCGCCGCATCGCATACATACCGGACGATGTATTCTACTACGGTCAGGCAAGTGCGCTTGACATGATGAAATTCTACCGCGATATGTACCCCGACTTCGACTCCCAGCGCTTTGATGCCTTGGGCGAGGTGTTCCGCATAGACCCCAAGCGGCCGATGCGCAGGCTGTCCAAGGGTATGCAGAAGCAGGCCGCGTTCTGGCTGGCGCTTTCCATCCGGCCGGAGATACTCATACTCGACGAGCCGGTCGACGGGCTTGATCCCGTGATACGCCGTCAGGTATGGCGGGAGCTGCTGCACGACGTGACCGAAAACGGCACGACGGTGCTCATCTCATCGCACAATCTGCGCGAGCTTGAGGACGTGTGCGACCGTGTAGGTATAATGAAGAGCGGAAAGATGCTGCTCGAAAAGAGCCTCGCCGAGCTTCAGGACGAGCTTGTCAAGGTCCAGCTTGCCTTTGCCGACGGAAAATCACTCCCTGACGGGCTGGACATACTGCATCAGTCGTCCATGGGGCGGCTGATGCAGCTCATCCTGCGCGGAGGTGCCGAGGAGATACGCCGCCGACTCGCCGCCGCGGAACCGCTGTTCGTGGACACTGTGCCGCTTACGCTTGAAGAGATATTTATATATGAGCTGGGAGGGGCTGACGATGAGATCAAAGATATCGTACTTTGACACGGGCATAGCCCGCAATCTTGCCCGGCGCTTCTGGCCGCTGTGGGCGGTGTATCTTGCGGCGATAACGGTCGTATTCCCGCTGGAGCTGACGGCGATGGGCGTGTCGAGCTATGCGCAGGCAAACGCACGCGTGCTGCAGTGCGCTATGGGCTGCGTCAATGTCGCGATACCTGCGGGAGCGGTGATGGCTATGGCCATGTTCAGCTTTATGTACTCAAGCCGCAGCGTCGGCATGATATGCTCCCTGCCCCTGCGTCGGGAAACGATGTATATGACCGCTCTTCTCTGCGGTCTCGTCCCGATGCTGCTCGCCGACCTCATCGCCGTCGGCATGGCCGCGGCGGTCGTGTCCGGCTGGGCATACGTCGAGACGGGCGTAATGCTCGAGGCGCTCGGCATAATTATAATGGAGACCGTCGCCTTCTACGGCTTTGCGGTATTCTGTGGCCAGCTCACGGGCAATATTCTTGTACTGCCGCTGGTGTATGTACTGCTCAACGTCTCGGTGTACGCGGTGGAGCTGGGAATAAGATACCTGCTGTCCAACTTCGTCTATGGCATGAACGGCAGCGTATGCAGGCTCATCGTCCTCTCCCCGATAATTTACGCGCTCAACATCTTCAACGTCAGTTGGACGGACGCCGGCACCGCGAAGATCACGGTCGAGGGCAGTTCGCTCGTTACGCCGGAGC
>CAKTNU010000047.1 GCA_934589325.1 uncultured Oscillospiraceae bacterium
AAAAGGGCCTGCGCGGAGCGCTGCGAGTCAGCGGCGGCGATATAGGCTGCCTGTTCGCTTCTCCTGTGAGCTGGGTCCTCATCGCCCTGAGTGTCATCGGTATCTTCTCTCCGATACTTATGTCCAAATTCGAGAAGAAGGTCAGCGGCGGAGAAGTCCCCGAGGAATAACAAATAAAGCATATAAATAAAAAATAGGACTGCATTGCAGTCCTATTTTTTATGCTTTTTGCGCTCTGTCCCGGATCAGGCTCCCGGCTTGCCGAGCATGCGGAACATGTTCTTCTTGTAAGCCTCGACGCCGGGCTGGTTGAACGGATTCACGCCGGACATATACCCGGATATACCGCAGGCCATTTCAAAGAAGCATACCAGCGCGGCGAAGCCCTCCTCGCTGCGATCCGGCGCCTCAATGACGATATTCGGCACACCGCCGGAGATATGCGCCTCCTTGACCGCATCCGCCGCCGTGCGGCAGACGTCGGCGAGATCACGCCCGGCGATATAATTCAGCCCGTCAGCGTTAGTGCTCTCGAACGGCACAGTGAAGCTGTGCCGACTGCGAGTGAAGCGCACAACAGATTCCATCAGCATCCGCGGCCCCTCCTGAATGTACTGACCCATAGAATGGAGGTCGGCGGTAAATTCGACGGAGGCGGGGAAGATACCTATACCGTCCTTGCCCTCGCTCTCGCCGTAAAGCTGCTTCCACCACTCGGCCATGAAACGGAAGCTGGGCTCGTAGCTTGCCAGAATTTCGACGCCGTAGCCCTGTGAATAGAGCTTCTGCCGTGCTGCGGCGTACTGCCACGCGGGATTTTCTGCCGAACGCAGGTCGAGCGCCTGCATCTCTGCGATTGCCGCGTTTATGACGCGCTCAACGTCGATGCCGGCGACGGCCATAGGCAGCAGACCGACTGCGGACAGCACACTGAAGCGGCCGCCGACATCGTCGGGGACAACAAAACTGGTCCAGCCCTCAGCGTCGGCCAAGGATTTCAGAACACCGCGGTGAGCATCGGTCGTGGCAAAAATATGCTTCCCTGCATCGGCACCGTATTTCTTCGCAAGCAGTTCGCGGAAAATGCGGAAGGACACGGCAGGCTCAAGCGTTGTGCCGGACTTGGATATGACGTTCACGTCGAAATCCGCGTCGCCAAGCTGCTCGAGAGCGTCGCACAGCGCGTCGGCGGACAGACCGTTGCCGACGAAAAATACCCGCGGGTCATCCTTGCCGGGGATGGGCTTGAGCAGCTCTATGGCTCCGCGTGCGCCAAGGTAGGAGCCGCCTATGCCAATGACCACCAGCGCCTTGGAACGGCTCCTGATGAGCTTGGCGGCGTCAAGTATCGCGGGCAGCTCGCCGTCGCGGATGCGCTGCGGCAGCTCCAGCCAGCCGGTGAAATCCGATCCCTCGCCGGTGCGCCCGACAAGCGTTTCGTGTGCTTTCGCGGCTGCGGCATAGTCAGGGCCGCCCTCGGCGAAGAATTTCTCAGCGCCTGAAAGATCGACTTTTATCATGAGAGTACAGCCTCCTATAATCGTTGATTCCGACAAACATTATACACCAAATATGTGATTCTTCAACAGAAATTTTGCCGGGATTCCCTCGCACGGCCCGTCGGGAACTACAAGCCGAAAAGCGACAGCGCGAGCTTTCCCCACAGTCCGAAGTATCCGAGCCGTTCTATGCTCTCGGCTGCGATTATCGGCACCTCGCGCAGAAGCTCGCCGCCGACCGAGACCCGCAGAGTACCGATCCGAGCTCCCTCCTCGATCGGGGCGGCAATGCGCTCCGGCAGCTCCAGCTCGTATTTCGGCTCTGCACCGGTCTTTGGTATCAGCGCATACTCGCCGCCGTCGAATCGGCAGCTCAGCGTCTGACTGCGGCCCAGCTCCACCGGGATATCCGGCAGCTCCGCACCGTGCAGCGGACAGAGAGTAAAGCTGGCAAAGGCGTAGTTCAAAAGCGCCTTGGCATCGTTGTTGCGGGACTCTATGCTGTCGCCGTGCATGACAACGGCGATATATTCGACGCCGTCACGCTCCGCCGTCGCGGAGAGACAGTACATTGCCGTTGAGGTGTAGCCCGTTTTGAGCCCTGTGCAGCCCTCATACCAGTAGACCAGTTTGTTCGTGTTGCTGAGCTCGAATTTGCCGCCGCGGATACTGTCCATCCATATGGTCGTGTAGTTTTTTATGAGCTCGTGGCTGATAAGCTCACGGCTCATCACGGCGACGTCGTATGCGCTGGTATAGTGCTCTCCGTCGTCAAAAAGCCCTGTGCAGCCGGTGAAGTGCGTGTCCTCGAGCCCAAGCTCCTCCGCACGCCTGTTCATCCGTTCGACGAAAAGCTGCTCCGTGCCGCTGATGTGCTCCGCCATAGCCACTGCGCAGTCGTTTGCGGAGACGACGGCGATACACTTGAGCATGTCGTCAACGCTCATCTTTTCGCCCTCCTCGAGATATACGCAGCTTCCGCCGAAGGATGCGGCGCGGGCACTGGCAGTGACGGTGTCGTCCAGCTTCAGCTTTCCGCTTTCGATATCCTCGACGATCAGCAGCATCGTCATCACCTTCGTCACGCTTGCGGGAAATATCCGCTCGTGCGCGTTCTTTTCGTACAGGATCTCGCCGGTGTACTTTTCCATCAGCACTGCCGAGGGCGCAGATATCGCGATGTCTCCGTCGCGCAGCGGCTCGGCATAGGCGGCGGGACACAGCAGCAGCGCAAAGATGATAAAAAAGCAGAAGTATCTTTTCATGTCAGCCTCCGGTCATAAAACATATCAAAAACTATGAGGATAGGCCGGCGGCTATGCACAGGTTTACAGAGTTATGTATAATTCGACAGGATGCTATGCATACCCATTTCGCCCACCGGCAGCGCAGTGTTTGAAAATCAGCGGGTTTTTAACATTTTCAACACAGTTTTCAACACTCCTCACAGTGAATATACGCCAGGTATGCATATTTTGAGTTTACATAACGCTATTACAAAATGTAAAAGAAAAATAAACAAACCTAAACGGATTATTTACAAAATCCGTATTGACGCATAGAGCCGCGGCGAGTAAAATATTAGTGTTGCAAAGCGGAAATTCAAGACGAGAGGTGCAGAGATGAACCGGCATTTCAAATGGGACAAGAAATACCTGTATTGGGGAATAACCGCCTTCTGCGTTATTGCCTGTGCCATACTGTTCTATATGGCGCTGAACTACATGCCGGGAGTCGTGCGCGTCATCAAGGCGCTCTTCGGCATTTTGAGCCCGTTTATCTGGGGCCTTGCGATAACATATATCCTTCTGCCGCTCGTCAAGGCGCTGCAGCGCGGCGTGTTCGGTGCGCTCGGCAGAGCTATACATAAGAAAAAGCCGGATAAGGCACAACGCTTTGCCCGCGCAATGTCCGTGCTGCTGGCGGAGATAATTTTCCTTGCCATAATCGTCGCGATAGTTTACCTCATAATACCTCAGTTGGTAAGCAGCATTACCACCATCGTCGAGAACAGCTCCACTTATATCGCCAACACCACCCAGTGGATAGAAAAGCTCCTCAGCGACAATCCCGAGATAGAGAAGTACGTGCTGGATGTGTTCAATAATGTCAGCGAGGATCTGAAAAACTGGCTGACCAATACCGTCCTGCCCGGCATCGGCAATGTTGCCGCCAGCGTCACGACCGGTATCATCAGCGTTGTGAAGGCTGTGTATAACCTCGTTATCGGCATAATCGTCTCTATATACATTCTCGGCAATATCGAGGGCTTCACCGCGAGCGCCAAGAAGCTCATGTACACGGTGTTCTCCGTCGAGAGCGCGGAGAAGCTGCGCGAGGGCCTGAATTTTACCGACAAGACCTTCATGGGCTTCATAAACGGAAAGCTGCTCGACTCGGCTATAATCGGCCTGATATGCTATATCGGCTGTGCGCTGCTGAATATTCCGTATGCCTTGCTCGTCAGCGTCATCGTCGGCGTGACGAACGTTATCCCGTTCTTCGGCCCCTTCATCGGTGCTGTACCGAGTGCGCTGCTGATCCTGCTGGTCGATCCGCTGAAGTGCCTGATATTCGTTATTTTCATCATCGTTCTCCAGCAGGTGGACGGCAATGTGATCGGGCCGAAGATACTCGGCAGCTCCATCGGCATCAACGGCTTCTGGGTCATGTTCTCCATCATCCTCGGCGGCGGGCTGTTCGGCTTCTGGGGCATGCTCCTCGGCGTACCGGTGTTTGTTGTGATATACACTGCCATCGGCAAGCTTGTCGACAAAAAGCTGAAAAAAAGAGATCTCCCGTGGGAGACCTCCGATTATATGGACTTGGATCATATAGACCCTGCGACGCATCAGCCGGTAATGAAGGAGAAAGCGGTGGATACGGCGAAGGCTCAGGAGTGAGCGAGTGTGTCATGCGCCGACTTGAGCGCAGCGCACAGCGCGTCGATATCCTCCGGCGTCGTATAGCGTGACAGACCGATGCGTATCGCGCCGTCTATCGTCCTCGCATCAAGACCTATAGCTTCAAGCACATGGCTCCGCCCGCCCTTTTTGCAGGCGGAGCTTTTTGATACGTAAATGCCCTGCGCCTCCATGAAATTCATCAGAACCTCACTGCGCCAGCCGGGGAGGGATATGCTGAGAATATGCGGGGTGGCGTCCGGCGCGGATATAACGCGCAGCTCCGGAATGTCCGCTGTGAGACGCTCTGCGGCACGCTCGCGCAGCATGCTCATGCGGGCGGTATTTTCGCTCATGCCCCTGTACGCAAGCTCACAGGCCGTTCCGAAGGCCGCTATCTGCGGCATTGCCTCTGTGCCGGCGCGCATGCCGTTTTCCTGGCTGCCGCCGAGAATAAAAGGCTTGAGCCGCAGGCCGGACCTGATGTATAATGCGCCTATGCCCTTAGGCGCGTGTATCTTGTGCCCGCTTATGCTTATCATGTCTGCGCCGAGGGTCTTCGCTCTAAATGTGACCTTCATAAAGCCCTGCACCGCGTCCGTGTGCAGCAGTGCCTTTGACCCGATGCGCTTCAGTTCGCGTGAAACGGCGGAAATATCCGTGATCGCGCCCGTTTCGTTGTTGACCATCATCAGCGAAACGAGTATAGTATCATCACGGACTGCATCAATGACCGACTGTACCGGTATCGCGCCGCTCTTATCCGGCATCAGCCGGGCTATTTCATAGCCGCGCCGCTCCAGCTCGTCAAGCGTTCTGCGTATCGCATCGTGCTCCACGGCCGAGCTGATTATATGCCTGCCGCGCCGCTTCATATATTCCGCGCCGGATATCAGCGCCCAGTTGTCGCTCTCGGAGCCGCAGGACGTAAAGTAAAGCTCGGCCGGGGTGCAGCCGAGCGCATCGGCGACCTTGCGGCGAGAAGAATCCAGCAACTTTTTCGCCTCGCGCCCCTTGGTGTGTGTGGAGCTGGGATTGCCGTAGCAGTGTGCCATCGCATCCGCCGCGGCTGCTATCGCTTCGGGGCAGACCATCGTTGTCGCGGCGTTGTCAAGATAATGCTCGTTCATAGCTATGATCCTCGTTTTCAAAACTATATTATCTGATGCCGAAAATTATATCATCCGGTATTGATAACCAAAATCATGGGAGATAATCATGAAATATATTATATCCACTCTCGGCTGCAAGGTCAACCAGTATGAGACGCAGGCGATGGAAACAATTTTGCTTGAGCACGGCCATGAGCCCGCAGCTCCCGGCGAGATAGCCGACGCCGTGATTGTCAACACCTGCGCCGTTACCGCCGAGAGCGGGCGCAAATCGCGCCAGACGATACGCCGTCTGCGCGACGAGAACCCGGGCGCGGTCGTCGCCGTGTGCGGCTGCTATTCTCAGCTCGACCCGGACGCTGTGGAAAAGACCGGCGCGGACGTCATTTTCGGTTCGACCGACCATGCCGCGATGGTCACCGCACTTGAAAATGCCGTGGGGACGGGTGAGCACAGCGTGAATATCGACGAGCCGTTCAAGCGCCGTGTGTTTGAGCAGCTCCCGGCCGGAGCTGTAGCGGGCCGAACGAGGGCAATGCTGAAGATCCAGGACGGCTGCGTGAATTTCTGCACCTACTGCATCATCCCGTATACGAGGGGGCGTCTGCGCAGTCTGCCGCCGGATGCCGCTGCAGCAGAGACCGCGAGGATAGATGCAGAGGGCTACCGTGAGATAGTTCTGACCGGCATTGAGGTGGCATCCTACGGGGTAGACCTGCCCGGAAGACCCGGGCTTGCCGACGTTATTGAGGAGGTCTGTGCCGCTGCACCGGATATGCGCATACGCCTCGGCTCACTGGAGCCGACGGTGATAACCGAGGATTTCTGCCGCCGGCTCGCGGCGACGGGCAGACTGTGCCGCCATTTTCATCTTTCGCTGCAGTCCGGCTGCGACAAAACGCTCAAGGCAATGAACAGAAAATACGACACCGCGGGCTTCTACCGCGCTGTGGAGCTGCTGCGGGAATATTTCCCCGGCTGTGCGCTGACGGCCGACCTGATATGCGGCTTCCCCGGAGAAACGGAGGAGGATCATGCGGCGACGCTGGAATTTATAAAGAAGTGCGGCTTTGCGGATATGCATATTTTCCCGTATTCCCGCCGCCCCGGTACTCCGGCGGACAAAATGCCCGGCCAGTGCGAGAACGCCGTGAAGTCGCGCCGTGCTCACGAGGCGCAGAAGGCCGCCGACGGGATGCACCGCGAGTTCATACGCGGCAGCATCGGGCAGATCCTGCCGGTGCTGTTTGAGACACAGCAGGACGGCATATGGACCGGGCACAGCGACACATACATTCTTGTAAAGGCACGCGGAGAAAATCTGCGCGGCAAAATATGCCCGGTAGAGATAAAACTTGCGCAGGATGACGCACTTTTCGGAGAAATAATTTGACGAATTAAATCGTTTGATGTATGCTGATAGAGAATAAGACCGGACGCTTGTTCTCAAGACTGCCGATAAAGCGGCGGCGAAGCAGACGGCGTTCGGCAAATATCGGACATAACATGAGGTCACTGCAATGTTTAAGATCAAAACCATGAACAGCATTTCTCCGGCTGGCATAGAGGCGCTCCGGAGCCGCGGCTGTACGGTCGGCGCGGATGAGGCGCGGCCGGAGGCTATACTTCTGCGCAGCGCGGAGCTGCACGGATATGGATTCAACCCCGAGCTGCTGGCCATCGGCCGTGCGGGTGCGGGCTACAACAATATCCCGGTCGGGGACTGCACGGAACGCGGGATAGTAGTGTTCAACAGTCCCGGAGCGAACGCGGAGGCTGTAAAGGAGCTGGAGCTGTGTTCTCTCGTCATGGCGTCCCGTGACGTGCTGGGCAGTATAGCATGGGTGCGCGGCATAGCCGGGGAGGGGGAGAGTATCCCCAAGCTGGTAGAGAAGGGTAAGTCGGCCTTTTCGGGGCCGGAGCTGCTGGGCAAGACCCTGGGCGTCATAGGCCTCGGCGCGGTCGGCGCGCTTGTGGCAAATATTGCGCTGGAGCTGGGGATGACCGTCTACGGCTATGACCCCTTCATGTCGGTCGACGCGGCGTGGCGGCTGTCCCGCGAGGTGCTGCGGGCCGATACGGTCGACGAGATTTTCAGAAACAGCGACTACATCAGCATAAATGTCCCGCATACGGAGCAGACGCACCATATGCTTGACGATGCGGCCTTTGCAAAGATGAAGCACGGCGTCCGCATCGTTAACGAGTCCCGCGCCGAGGTAGTGGACGATGAGGCGATGACCCGCGCACTGGAGCGCGGCACAGTCGCAAAATACGTGACGGATTTCCCGAACGAGCAGATCCTGAAGGCTCCGAACGTTATCGCGATGCCGCATCTCGGCGCATGCACGCCGGAGAGTGAGGATCGCTGCGCGGTGATGGCGGCAAATCAGCTGTTCGACTATCTCAAAAACGGCAACATAAAAAATTCCGTCAATCTGCCGGACACCTCACTCAGCCGCATGGGTGTGTGCCGTCTGTGCGTCATACATCGGAACGTGCCGCGCATGATCACCAGAATACTCGACTTTATCAGCGACAGGAACATCAACGTCGAACACATGATAAACAAGCCCCGCGGAGAGTATGCCTATACTATAGTCGACCTCGGGGAGAGTATCGGCAGCGATATTGCCGAAAGCATCCGCTCGATGGATAATGTCCTTCGTGTGCGTGTGATCTGAATTTAACGGAACAAAGGAACGGCCAGCCGTCAGGCGGGCCGTTCCTTCTGCATGGATGAAGCCGGGCTGGGTACCGCTTTACGGAAAAGAGCCGGAAGCTATACGATGTTATAAGCCTCTGCACCGTGTTTATTCGTTGCGAAATGCGGGGAAGGATGGTATTCTTATTTTGAGGTGAATGACATGAGCGAGAAATTATATTACATTGACAGCCATTTATTTGACTTTACCGCCAGAGTACTGGAGTGCAGGACGCTGGAGGAGGGCTTTGGGATCATCCTTGACAGGACGGCGTTTTTCCCGGAGGGCGGCGGTCAGGCGGCAGATACGGGATATATAGGCCCCGTGCGTGTGACCGACGTGCAGGAGCGGGACGGCGAGGTACTGCATTATACGGACACGGCAGTCGAACCGGGGCTGTATGACTGCCGTGTCGACCGCGAGCAGCGTTTGCGCAGGATGCAGAACCACTCCGGAGAGCATATCGTATCCGGACTTGTACACAGCCTTTACGGGTTTGAAAATGTCGGTTTTCACATGAGCGGCGAATGTATGACCGTAGATTTCAGCGGTGAGCTCGAATGGGATCAGCTTATGGATATCGAGTGCCGCGCAAACGAGGCAGTGCGTGCCGACCTGCCGGTAACGGCGTGGTTTCCGGAGCCGGACGAGCTTGCGGGACTGAATTACAGGAGCAAGCTGGAGCTCACGGAAAATGTGCGCCTCGTGAAAATAGGGGATATAGACCTGTGCGCCTGCTGCGCGCCGCATGTGGCGCACACGGGCGAGATAGGCGTGATAAAAATATTCACGGCGGAGAGGCACCGCGGCGGAGTGCGCGTAACTCTGATGTGCGGTATGGACGCGCTGGACGACTATCGCCGGCATCAGGACAATGCGGCCGAAATTTCCCGGCTGCTCAGTGTTCCGCGTGACGGCATAGCGCCTGCCGTGAAGCGCATATTGGACGAGCAGGAGAGGCTGAAAGCGCGCATTGCCGAGCTGAACCGTGCTCTTATTGCGGCGATGGCGGCGGAATACGGCCATACCGAGGGAAACATATGTGTCTTTTCCAAGCTACTGGATGAAATATCCCAGCGCGAGCTTGTGAATCTGCTGGTGGACAAATGCACGGGCTTTGCGGCAGTGTTCTGCGGAAACGATGAAAGCGGCTACAGGTATGTTATCGGCAGCCGCAGCGCGGACCTGCGCCGCGCCGCACGGGAGATAAACGCGGCGATAGGCGGAAGAGGCGGCGGCAGACCCGAAATGATACAGGGGAGCGCCTCGGAAAGCCGAGAAAAGGTACAAAAATTTGTAGAAAATGCTCACGTATAGACATAAAACAGCAAATTGTATAGGGCTTTTTGTTCATAATTCCTTAAAAGTTAATTGACAATTATATGACGTTTTGTTAGAATATCTCTGTGATAGTGGACGCCGTGCGTCCAAATTGGAAACAAAATATGGAGGGTTATCTGTGAAAGATCTCAAGCATCTCATCTACTTTGAGAATCTGCTTCAGGAAGCCAATAACGATCTTGTCAAGCAGGCAAAGGCCGAGGGCAAGCGTGCTATTGGCTATACCTGCTACTTCATGCCTGAAGTTCTTCTCGACCTGCCCGGCTGCTTCTCCGTGCGTCTGAGAGCGCCGCGCTGCAC
>CAKTNU010000048.1 GCA_934589325.1 uncultured Oscillospiraceae bacterium
GCTATAAGTGGGGCTACTTCCCCGAGACGCGCAGATATAACAGCGTTGATGCGCTCATGTCCGGCAAGGGGCGGACGGAAATACTATGGTGCGGCCGCTTTCTTGACTGGAAGCATCCGGACGATGTTATAAGAGCCGCGCTGCGGCTGAAGCTGGACGGATATGATTTTCATGTTAGGCTCATTGGCACCGGCGCAATGGAGGAGACCCTGAAGGCTATGATAGCCGAGCATGGTCTTGAAAACGAGGTCGAGCTGCTAGGCGCGATGCCGCCGGACGATGTGCGGCGTTATATGGAGCACACAGGGATATATCTGTTCACCAGCGACCGGCGTGAGGGCTGGGGCGCGGTGCTGAATGAGGCGATGAACAGCGGCTGCGCCGTCATCGCGGCAAGCGAGATAGGCGCGGCGCCGTTCCTTGTAAAAAACGGCAGGAACGGGCTCATTTACCGTTCAGGCGATGTGGACGGGCTGTATGAAAACATAAAGAGGCTGCTCGACGAACCGGAGGAGCAGCGCAGACTGGGCGAAGCGGCGTATCATACGATCACGGATATATGGAATTCAGAGGTCGCCGCACGGCGACTGCTTGCACTGTCGCAGGCGATCATGGATGGGGACGCAAGCCCGGAGCTGTTCGAGGATGGGCCGTGCAGCCGGGCAGAGACGGTCTCCGGGGATTGGTATAAAGAATGAAGCTGAAAACTCTCAAACGCTATACGGCTATATATCTGGTGAACCATGTGCTGGCCGGAACGCGGAGCTTTGCGGCAAAACGCCGGCTGCTCCGTTCCGCCGGATACGATATCGGCGAGGGGACGAAGGTGGTCGGTCCGGTGTTCTGCACGGGTCGGCTGAGCATCGGCGCAAATTGCTGGATAGGCCGGAATTTCACAGTCAACGGCAACGGCAGCGTCACCATCGGTGATAACTGTGACCTTGCGCCGGACGTCACATTCTGCACGGGCGGCCACAAGGTCGGCAGCCACGAACGCCGTGCAGGGCAGGGCGAGAGCTATGATATTTCCGTTGGGAGCGGCGTCTGGATCGGTATCCGGGCGACGGTGCTGGGGAACACGGCGATAGGCGACGGCAGCGTCGTCGCGGCATGCGCCTGCGTAACGTGGGACGTTCCGGCCGATTCGCTGGTTGCCGGGGTCCCGGCCAAAATTGTCAAGGAGTATAAAAACGGTGCTGCGATCACTGAAAAAGAATAGAGTGGTAAAAAACGCCGGGTGGATAATAGGAGGCAAGCTCGCCAACAAGCTGCTGGCGTTCGTCGTCGGCATTTTTGCCGCACGCTGGCTCGGCCCGGGCAACTACGGGCTGATAAATTATGCGGCCGCGTATGCGACATTTTTCGCCTCGCTCTGCACCCTCGGCATAAACAGCGTCATCGTCAAGAATTTTGTCGACCACCCGGAGCAGGAGGGTGAGACCATCGGTACAACGCTGCTGCTCAGGGCGGTGTCGAGCCTGCTGTCGGCACTCATGATAGTCGGCATAGTCAGCATTGTCGACAGCGGCGAGCCTCTTACGGTCGTTGTTGTCGCGTTATACAGCGTTGGGCTCGTGTTTCAGGTTTTTGATACGCTGAATTACTGGTTCCAGGCCAGACTGCAGTCAAAATATTCGGCGATGGCGGAGCTCGTCTCTTATGCGGCGGTGTCGGTATATAAGATAGTGCTGCTGGCGCTTGGCAAGAGCGTCAAATGGTTCGCAGTCGCGAGCTCACTGGATTATATAGTCCTGGCAGTGTTTCTGCTCATCGCGTACTTCAAAAACGGCGGCACGGGATTTCGCGTCTCGCGGCACAAGGCAAAGGAGCTGCTGCAGAGCAGCAAGAGCTTTATAATCGCGGGGCTTATGGTGTCGGTCTATGCCTGCACCGATAAGCTGATGCTCAAGCAGATGCTGGGTGCGGATGCGGTCGGACATTATTCGCTGGCGTCGTCGGTGAGTGTGTCATGGGCGTTCATCCTTGCAGCGGTGATAGATTCGATGTATCCCAGCGTGGTACAGAGCTTTAACAGTGACCGCGCCCTGTATGAGCGTAAGAACCGCCAGCTCTATGCGCTGGTCTTTTATACGGCGCTGTTCATGTCGGCGCTGATCTGCATAGCTGCAAGGCCGTTCGTGGTCATTCTCTATGGGGAGACGTATCTCCCGGCTGTGCAGCCGCTGAGAATAGTCGTGTGGTATACGGCGTTCTCGTATCTCGGCGTTGCGCGTAACGCATGGATGGTGTGCGAGGAGCGGCAGAAGTATCTCAAGTATCTGTATTTCGGAGCGGCGGTCATGAACGTCATTCTGAATCTGCTGCTCATCCCGATGTGGGGCGCATCCGGTGCCGCCGCCGCATCGCTGCTCACGCAGATATCAACAACGGTGCTGCTGCCGGCGCTGATCCGCCCGCTGCGGCCTAATGCAAAGCTGATGCTTGACGCTGTGCTTCTGCGCGGCGTATTGCCGGACCGGGGCAGAGAAAGCGCCGGATAAATGAGCCGGATGCGCGGCATCCGGAATTACTGAGGCAAAAGAAAAGGGGATAGATACATGTCGTCATTCCAGGGCAAGACCCTTCTTATCACCGGGGGGACAGGTTCGTTCGGGAACGCTGTGCTGCGGCGATTTTTGAGCACAGATATCCGCGAGATACGCATCCTCTCGCGGGATGAGAAAAAGCAGGACGATATGCGCCATATATATCAGGAGACCTGCCCGCAGCATGCCTCCAAGATGAAATTCTACATCGGCGATGTGCGCGATCACGGCTCTATTACTAACGCTTTCCGCGGAGTGGACTTTGTATTTCATGCGGCAGCGCTCAAGCAGGTGCCGTCGTGCGAGTTTTACCCGATGGAGGCCGTAAAGACCAATATCATCGGTTCCGACAATGTGATAAGCGCCTGTGTAGAGAACCATGTTAAAAAGGCAATATTTCTCTCGACGGATAAGGCCGCATACCCGATAAACGCTATGGGAATGACCAAGGCCGTCATGGAGAAAAACGTCATTGCCCGTTCGCGGCAGATGCTGCCGGGTGACCCGGTGCTGTGCCTGACGCGCTATGGCAATGTCATGGCTTCACGCGGGTCGGTCATTCCGCTGTTCTGCCAGCAGATAGACGAGGGCAAGCCCATAACTGTTACGGACCCGGCCATGACCCGCTTCATGATGACGCTTGAGGATGCGGTCGACCTTGTTATCTACGCTTTTGAGCATGGCGGACAGGGTGATCTTTTTGTCCAGAAGGCTCCGGCCGCGACAATAGAGACGCTGGCAAGGGCGATAACAGAGCTGAAGGGCTCCGACACCGGAGTGACGACCATCGGTACGCGTCACGGCGAAAAGCTGTTCGAGGTGCTGGTCACGGCGGAGGAGATGCTGCGGGCGGAGGATCTGCCCGGCTTCTTCCGCATCCCGGCCGACAACCGCGATCTCAACTACGACAATTATTTCAGCAAGGGCAGTACGGAGCTCGGCAGCATCGAGCAGTACACCTCGCATAACACACACAGACTCTCCGTCGAAGAGATGAAGGAGCTGCTGCTGAAGCTGAAGCTCTTCGGAGGAAGCTGCTGATGGACATACTTGTAACCGGTGCAAATGGCTTCGTGGGCCGCAGTCTGACGGAGCGGCTGGAGGCAATAAGATCCAATCGGGACGCTACGCGCCCGGCGCTCGATATCGGGCGAGTATTCCGCTGCACCCGCAGCACCAGTGAGGAGGAACTCGCGGAGTACTGCCGCGAGGCTGATATTGTGGTTCATCTTGCGGGTGTGAACCGCCCGCAGCGGCAGGAGGAGTTTGCCGAGGGCAACGTGGACTTCACGGCAAAGCTGCTGAGTTTGCTGCGCGGACGGGGGACTCCGTGCCCGGTGATATTCACATCATCCGCACAGGCAAGTCTGAGCGGCCGCTTCGCCGGGAGCGCATACGGAAGATCCAAGCTCGACGCGGAGAAGCTGGTGTTTGCCTACGGTGCAGATACCGGGGCAGAGGTCATGGTCTACCGGCTGCCGAACCTTTTTGGCAAATGGTGCAGGCCGAACTATAACTCGGCCGTGGCTACCTTCTGCCACAACATTGCCCGCGGCCTGCCGATAACGGTCAGCGACCCGTCGACGGAGCTGGAGCTCGTGTATATTGACGATTTGATCGATGAATTTCTGAACGCGCTTGAGGGCCGGCAGAACCGCACCGACGGCGGCTTCTGCTGTGTCGGGACGAGCCATCGCAGGACTCTAGGCGAAATAACGCGGCTGCTTTACACCTTTGCCGCTCAGCCGGAGACTCTGTGCATCCCGGAAATCCCGGCTGGCAGCTTTGAAAAGAAGCTGTACAGCACCTATTTGTCATATCTTCCGCCGGAAAAGACTACATTCCCGCTGAAAATGAACAAGGATGAACGCGGCAGCTTTACGGAGCTTCTGCGCACGGAAAAGTGCGGACAGGTATCGGTAAATATCACAAAGCCCGGTGTGACGAAGGGACAGCACTGGCATAACACAAAGTGGGAGTTTTTCATCGTTGTCTCCGGGCATGGGCTGATACGTCAGCGCCGTATCGGGAGCGAAGAAGTACTTGAATTTGACGTAAACGGCGATAAAATAGAAGCAGTGCACATGCTGCCCGGATATACGCACAGCATCACGAATCTGAGCGCGGCGGACGATCTGGTGACGGTTATGTGGGCAAACGAGCCGTTTGACCCGGCGCATCCGGACACATACCGCGAGGA
Organism: uncultured Oscillospiraceae bacterium; assembly: GCA_934589325.1. Next base: position 4,747 of record CAKTNU010000048.1, read on the forward strand.
GGTATAACCTTGGCAAAGCTCAAGCTGATGACGATAATCGGCACACGGCCGGAAATAATCCGGCTGTCGGCAACGATAAAATGCTGTGACAGATATTTTGAACAGATACTCGTACACACAGGCCAGAACTACGACTATACGCTCAATCAGGTGTTTTTCGATGATCTGGGTCTGCGTGCCCCGGACTATTATCTGGACGCTGTCGGCGGTAATCTCGGCGCGACGATCGGAAACATCATCGAGCGCTCGTATGAGCTTATGCAGCGCGTCCGTCCGGACGCGGTGCTTGTTCTCGGCGACACCAATTCCTGCCTCTCCGTCATCGGCGCGAAGCGGCTGCATATCCCGATATTCCACATGGAGGCCGGCAACCGCTGCAAGGACGAGTGCCTGCCGGAGGAGACGAACCGCCGCATCGTCGATATAATCAGCGATGTGAACCTATGCTATTCGGAGCATGCAAGGCGCTATCTGATAGAATGCGGTATGCCGAAGGAACGCACCTTCGTCACCGGAAGCCCCATGGCCGAGGTGCTGCATGCGAATCTCACGCAGATAGAGCGCAGTGACATCCTGCCGCGGCTTGGACTCGAGAAGGGGCGGTATATCCTGCTCTCGGCTCATCGTGAGGAGAACATAGATTCCGAGCGGAACTTCCGCGCACTGTTCACGGCGATAAACGCCATGGCGGAAAAATACGATATGCCTATCCTGTATTCCTGCCACCCGCGCAGCCGCAAGCGGCTGGAGGAGACAGGCTTTGAGCTTGACAGGCGGGTCATAGCGCATGAGCCGCTTGGCTTCCATGATTACAATAAGCTGCAGTCCAACGCATTTGCCGTTGTGTCAGACAGCGGTACGCTGCCGGAGGAAAGCAGCTTCTTCATGTCGGTCGGCAAGCCGTTCCCGGCCGTCAGCATCCGCACATCTACCGAGCGCCCGGAAGCGCTCGATTCCGGCTGCTTCGTGCTGGCCGGGATAGATACCGAGACGCTGCTGCAGGCGGTCGATCTTGCCGTGAGCATGCAGGCCGCCGGTGAATATGGGGCGCCTGTACCGGATTACCGGGGCGAAAACGTCTCTGTCAAGGTCGTGCGCCTGATACAGAGCTATACCGGCGTCGTGAACAGAATGGTCTGGAGAAAGGACAGCTGATGGTATTCACTGATATACACAGTCATGTCCTCTTCGGCACTGATGACGGCGCAAAGAACGAGGAAGAGATGCATGCCATCGTTGACGGCGCCTACGGTTCGGGTACGCGGGTGCTGTGCTGCACACCGCATTTTCACCCGGGCTACTTTGGGGATAACCGCAGTCAGGCGGATTCGGCATACGGAAAGCTCAGGGAATATGTCGGGCTGAAGTACCCGGATATGAGCCTGTACATCGGGAACGAGCTCAGATATGCCCCGGAATGTACGGCATGGCTGCAAAGCGGCGCATGCAGGACGCTGAACGGCACGCGTTTTGTGCTGGTCGATTTCTCCGAGGCCGCGCCGGAAAAGCTCATCACCGATGGCCTGCACAGACTGCTGAACGCGGGTTACATCCCGGTGCTTGCCCATGTGGAACGGTACAGGGCGCTGCACAGGCGTTCCGCAGTCATACGGGAATACGGGAGCAACGGCGTGATACTTCAGGCCGATACGCAGTCGCTTTTCAGGGGCTTTGGCCTGTCGGTGCAGCACCAGTGCCGCAGGCTGCTTGCGGAAGGTCTGATAGATCTGTTTTCCTCCGATACGCACGACTGCACCGGCCGTCCGCCGGATATGTCGGCCTGCGCCGTATATCTGGAGAAAAAATTCGGCGCTGCCTGCGCAGAGGCGCTGTGCTGCAAAAACGCGGTAAATATACTACGCGGCGAGGCCGTGAGAAAGGACTTTTCTTAAATGGATCAGAAAGCAACGCTTAAAACGGTCACGCTTAAGGATTTATGGAGCGTATTTGTCCATAGACTGTGGGTGATACTGCTTGCAGCCTGCATATGCGCGGGCGGATTTTTCGCCGTCGACTATATGACCTTTACCCCGCAGTATGCCTCCACCGCGACGCTGTACATTCTGCGTCAGGCGGACAGCGCCACAGCAAGCGACACAAGCTCGGACTTTTCTCTGGCGCTGAAGGTCGTGAATGACTGCACCTATCTTCTCAAGAGTCACACGGTCCTTGACGAGGTCATAGACACTCTGGCGCTCGACCTTGACTATGAGGAGCTGTACGACTGCGTGTCGACCTCAAACCCGGAGGACACACGTATTCTCGAGGTCACGGTCAAGGCCGAGTCTCCGGAGCTTGCGAAGAGCATTGTAGATAAGATATGCACCATCGGCGCCGACCGCATCGAGGATGCCATGGGCTTCAGGCAGGTCAATCTGTACGAGCTCGGTACGCTCGATAATGAGCCGTGCAACAGGACGCGCATGCTGACCTTCGCATTCGTCGGGGTCGCGGCTGCGGCGGCAGCATATCTGGTATTTTTGATAATCTTCCTCCTTGACGACCGCATCCGTTCCGACGAGGACATAGAGCGCTTCCTCGGGCTGAGCATACTCGGCAATATCCCGAGTGCCGACAGCAAAAAGAACGGCAAATACGGGTACTACAAGGCGTATTCGGCGCACGGCAGAAAACCGTCCAAGAAGGAGGAAAACTGACATGGAGCATACCGTTCTGAAGCTCCCGGGAGCGAAGGATTTTTTCACGCAGGAGGCGTTCAAGGCACTGCGTACCAACCTGCAGTTCTGCGGTCAGGATATACATACCGTAGTCATCACAAGCTGCAACGAAAACGAGGGCAAGACCACGATAACGCTCCAGCTCGCAAAGAGTCTGTCGGAGCTTGATAAGCGCGTGCTTGTCATAGACGCGGATATGCGTAAATCCGTCATGGCGGGCAGAAATACATCGGCGGAGAACCCGGCCGGACTCAGCGAGGTGCTTACCGGTCTGGTTCCGGTGAACGAGTGCCTGTATCAGACGCAGTATCCGAACATGGCGATAATGTTTGCCGGCAAGTATCCCCCAAACCCGGTCGAGCTGCTCGGCGGAAGATATTTCGAAAGCCTGCTCGAGGAGGCGCGCAAGGCGTATGACTATGTTCTTGTGGACGCTCCTCCGCTCGGCAGTGTTATCGACGCTGCTGTCGTCGCCGCAAAGTGCGACGGGACCATACTTGTCATATCCGATAATCACGTTCGCTGCCGGCAGGCCATGGAGGTCGTAGAACAGCTGAAAAAGAGCGGCTGCAAGATACTCGGAGCCGTGAGGAACAATATCCGCAAAAAGGACAGCGGATACTACAGCAAATATTATAAGGACACTAAGTACAAATAAAAGCATGAATAAAATTCACCCCGGATATAACATGCGGTGTTATATCCGGGGCGTGATTTTGAATTACAGGCTAATTATCATATCAGCTGTGCCGCGGCAGCGCAAGGCTTAATTTGCCGCGTAGGTCTGATTTCCGGACATTGTAAAACAAATATTAAATATATTTAAGTAATTCACTTGACATAATACCCGGTTCGGGCTAAAATAGATTAGATAATATTTAAGGAGCCATGGGGAGGCTCCGCCGAATATTTCTTTTCAATTCCGACGGGCGCGTTTTATGGCCCGTCTTGCTTTAGATCAAACTGTATAAAGCACAGTCTTGGCATTGTCTTGAACCACCGCAAAATTCTAAAAAGAATGGAGGTGTGTTTACTTACTATGTCTTTACCTTTATGGGTCGTTATAATAATTGTCGCCGTCGCAGCGGCAGCATGCTTCTTCACTGGCATACAGTACCGTAAAAAGGTCGCCGAGCGCGAGATCATGAGCGCGGAGGAAGAAGCAAAGCGTATAATAAATGAGTCGATAAAGAGCGCCGAGAGCAAGAAGAGAGAGGCTCTCGTAGAGGCAAAGGAAGAAATACACAAAAGCCGCTCCGAGTACGAGCGGGAAGTAAAGGAGCGCCGTTCGGAGCTGCAGAAGCAGGAACGCCGTCTCCAGCAGAAGGAAGAAAATCTCGACAAGAAGATGGACGCCGTCGAGCGCAAGAGCGATACGCTCAACAACAAGATCGCCGCCGTTGAGAATCAGCAGCAGGAGGTCGCGCTCATCAAGAAGAGCCAGCTTGAGATGCTGGAGAAGATATCCGGCTTCTCCGTCGAGGAGGCAAAGCAGTACCTCATCGCAAATATCCGCGACGATGTGACGCACGAAATGGCGATGAAGGTCAAGGAGATCGAGACGCAGTACAAGGAAGAGGCAGAGGATAAGGCCCGCGCAATCATTGCCACTGCCATCCAGCGCTGCGCCGCTGACCATGCAAGTGAGATAACCGTTTCCGTCGTACCTCTCCCCAACGACGAAATGAAGGGCCGCATCATCGGCCGCGAGGGACGCAACATCCGCAGCATCGAAACGCTGACCGGCTGCGACCTCATCATCGACGATACCCCTGAGGCGATAACCGTTTCCAGCTTTGATCCTGTCCGCCGCGAGGTGGCGCGTCTGGCGCTGGAAAAGCTGATACAGGACGGCCGCATCCACCCTGCCCGCATCGAGGAAATGGTTGCAAAGGCGCAGAAGGAAGTCAACGCGACCATCAAGGCCGAGGGCGAGCGTGCCGTGTTCGAGACGAACATCCACGGCCTCAACCCCGAGCTTATCCGTCTGCTCGGCCGTATGAAATACCGTACCAGCTATGGCCAGAACGTGCTGAACCACTCCATCGAGGTATCGCACATTGCGGGGCTTATGGCCGCAGAGCTCGGCGTCGATGTCGCTACGGCGAAGCGCGCAGGCCTGCTGCACGATATCGGCAAGGCTATTGACCATGAGGTCGAGGGCAGCCATGTTACCATCGGCGTAGATATTGCCCGCAAGTACAAGGAGTCCGAGGCCGTTATCCACGCTATCGAGGCGCACCACGGCGATGTGGAGCCGCACACCGTTGTTGCCTGTCTTGTTCAGGCGGCGGACGCGATATCCGCTTCCAGGCCCGGCGCACGCCGTGAGAATATCGAGAGCTATGTCAAGCGTCTTGAGAAGCTGGAGGAGGTCTCCAAGAGCTTCCCGGGCATCGCAAGCTCCTATGC
>CAKTNU010000049.1 GCA_934589325.1 uncultured Oscillospiraceae bacterium
GTGCTCGCCACGACCTCCGGGCACTCCGCCGACGGCAGAGCCTTGACAACGACGATATCTGCCTCGTTGATGCTGAGGACGAAGTCCTGCTGCTTATCGGGAAACAGCTTCTGAATGGTCTCTATGGCGGCGACGTCAGAATTCTCCATCTGGCGCACGAGCAGGACACTGCGCGGCTCGTCGGTGACAAAGTGCAGCTCCTTGGCGCGGACATAAACGTCTCCGGGGAGAATGTTGTCGGAAATGATGTTCTTTACGAAGGCGGCCTTATTGTGCTTCTCCTCGTAATTGTTCTTGGCCTCGTTGAAGGCGACTGCCGCGACCGCGCACAGCGTCCTTGCGACAGCATCGCTGCCGTCGACAAAGGAGGTAAAATCAAAGCGCGAACCGTTGGACATCAGCGGGCAGAAGGTCCTCGTGCCGATGGAGACCGGCTGCTCCGAAGCTTCAAGCTCGTACATATGGAACTCGTCCAGACGGGAGCCTATCATGGAAAGCTCGCTGCAGGCGATAACAAAGCCCTGATCGTCCACCACGCCTATAGTTCTGTCAATGGCGTCCTTCATCTGAATAATCACATTCTGGAAAATTCTACTTGACATAAATCATGCCTCCTGTGCGTTATGGCCAATTTGCCATACTCCCGCATTATCTGTTTATATATAATACCCCAGCTTTATGTGATTTTCAATAGAAATCGTCAAGTTTTTTTGTTAATTTTTTTCGCTTTGTCTCCTATACGCTCAAAAAGCCTTGAAAATACAGGGTCTTTTTAAGGCTTTCTGCCTAAAAACACACTGCACAAATCTTTTTCGTTCAGCTCGCGCCACCGGCCGGGCCGGGAGTCTGTGTCAAGCGTCAGCCCGCCGACGGCAAGGCGCCGAAGGCTTATCACCGGCTTGCCGCGGGATGCGAGCATGCGCTTTACCTGATGGTATTTGCCCTCCATCACCGTCACGCGGCACTCGCTGCCGCCCAGCGGCTCCAGTTTTGCGGGCAGGCACTGCGTCCCGTCCCCGAGGACTATTCCCCGGGCAAAGGCCGCGGCGTCCGCGGCGTCCGGCGTACCGTCCACTACAGCATAATACAGTTTTTCCACCTCAGATTTTGGCGAAATGACGCGATGGGCAAAATCGCCGTCGTTCGTAAGCAGCAGCAGGCCGCTCGTATCCTTGTCGAGCCGTCCTACCGGGAACAGGCTGAGCCTGCGAAGCTCCGGCGGGAGCAGGTCGATAACCGTCCTTTGGTCTCTGTCCTCAGTCGCGCTCAGAACGCCCGGCGGCTTATCGAGCATGAAATAGCGAAATTCGCTATAGCTCAGAGGCTCGCCGTCAAACACGACCGTATCGCGCTCCGGGTCTACCTTCTGCTCCGGAGCCGATGCCGCCGCGCCGTTGATGAGCACACGGCCGCTTTTTATTATCTGCCGCAGCTCCCTGCGAGAAGCAAGGCCAAGCTCCGACATGAGCTTATCCAATCTCATGAGTGCCATGACGACCTCCGGTTGTGATCTTATACGCGGTAAATGCGGCGTCTTTTCCCACCGCGGTATGTGGGACATCCCCGATGTCCGCATCGGCGGACATTATAACATACCTCCGGCCGTTTTTGAATAGCATATAACCGAGGTGATGGATATGTTCACAAAAAGTTCAGTCTTTACGCGGAAAAAAGCGCTGCTTACGGTGTTCGCCGCAGCACTTATCCTGCTGGCGCTGATACTTCTGCGCTGGCGCGCAGGAGTGCAGACAAATCTTTCGACGACGGCAGGGCGTGAAAAGTTCCTGCAAAATTTGGGCTGGGAGGTCGATATTTCCTCCGAGGAGTTCCACAGCGTCGTCATTCCAGACTCCCTCGACGGCGTAATGGCAGAGTACGCCCGGATGCAGCAGGAGCAGGGCTTCGATCTTGCCTCTCACTGCGGAGAGCGCTGTGAGCAATACAGCTATCTCCTCACAAATTACCCCGACTGCGGCGAGGATGTGATCATCACACTGTACATACGCAGCGGCCGTCTCATCGCCGGTGACATCCACACTGCGGCGCTTGACGGCTTCATGCACGGGATATACAGAGCCGACTGATCCTTCACGCTCCGCTCCCCCGGCATTGATTTTTATACCGACCTACTATATAATAAACTTAGATAGATCACGGAATGTGGAGAGGCAAAAATGTCGGTTCTGTCAACGCTCAGCAGCACCGTTATGTATGCGATACGTGGTGGCATAGTCTCCGCTAAGCTCATCCGCTGTAACATATGATCTATAATATAATCCGCGAAGAGACGGTTTTATTGCAGAAATTCCGCGGAGGTGACGCTTTTGGACAGACTTATATTTCATATTGACGTAAACAGCGCGTTTCTATCGTGGGAAGCGGTGCGGCGCATGGCGGATGGTGAGGCGGATATACGGCTGATCCCGTCCGCCATCGGCGGCGACCGGGACAAGCGGACGGGCGTCATCGTCGCCAAGTCAATCCCGGCGAAGCGCTTCGGCATCAAGACGGGAGAGCCGGTATCAATGGCGCTCCGTAAATGTCCGGAGCTGTTCCTTGCAAAGCCGGATTTCCGGCTGTATGAAAAAAATTCCCGTGCCTTCATCGCGATATGCGCACGTTATGCGCCGGCACTCGAGCAATTCTCTATAGACGAGTGCTTCCTGGACATGAGCGGTACCGACAGCATCTATCCTGACCCCGTGCGTACTGCGCGGCAGTTGGCCGATGAGATACGCGACACTCTGGGCTTTACCGTGAACATCGGCATAGGCGAGAACAAGCTGCTTGCGAAGATGGCAAGCGACTTTGAAAAGCCAGACAGGGTGCACACGCTGTTCCTCCGCGAAATGCCTGAAAAGATGTGGCCTCTTCCGGTGTCCGAGCTGTTCACTGTGGGCCGCTCGACGGCAGAGAAGCTGGGAAAGGCCAGCATAAAGACGATAGGCGAGCTTGCGGAGAGCGATGTGCGTGTGATCCAAGGGCTGGTCGGCGTAAAGCTGGGCAGCCAGATACACGACTTTGCAAACGGCATCGACGATTCACCTGTCCGAGCTGGGCGCGAGGCAGCCAAGGGCTACAGCATATCGACCACGCTCGAGGACGACGTGACCGATGCAGCCGCCGCACGGAACATCCTGCTGGCACTCGCCGATAATGTCGCGGCACGTATGCGCGGCGACGGGAAGCGCGCCGGCTGCGTCGCCGTCACCATACGCTCCAACGATTTTCGCGACCGCTCGCATCAGACGAGTCTGCACTCCCCCACCGACATCACACGCGAGATATATGAGCTTGCGGTCAAGCTGTTCGACGAGCTGTGGGACGGCCGTACACCTCTGCGTCTGCTCGGCATATCGCTGACCGGCGTGACGGACAGGGACTGCGTACAGACGAGTCTTTTCGACGATGGTCGCTATGACCGCGCACGCAGGCTCGACCGCGCCGTCGATGCACTGCGCGGCAAGTTCGGCGCGGACATAGTCCGTCCGGCCGCAACGCTTGACTCAAGCGACCGCATAGGCAGAAAGTATAAGGCACAGCTTGAGGACAAGGATCGGGAATAAGACCGCATGAGGGGCGGCGCTGTGCCGCCCCTCTTATCAATATTCTTCGCCGTCGGCACGGCGCAAGCACATGCGTTTAAAAAGTTTTTAAATTTATCCTTTAAAATTCTGCTAGTATGTTCTCGAGGTGAGTGTTATGACCGTTCGCAAGCGTCTGTCGCGCTCCAATGTTTACATGTTTCTTGTACCGCTGCTGACAGCGGCACTGCTCCTGCTGCTGGGTGCAGGCATCGCGCTGTATGTCCTCGAGACGAAATATCTCCCCCGTTTCGGGCTGAGCCTGCAGGAGATGCACATGACCCTGGAGCAGTACGAGACCACATTTCAGAGCTTTGAGATGTTCATATGGATATATCTCGGCGCGGTAGGCATGGCGCTGCTGCTGACGATATGCTTTACGATCCTATATCTGACCCGCTCACTCTTCCGCCGCATCTCCGAGCCTCTGGACACGCTTGTGGCCGGGGTGGAGCGCATACAGGCAGGGGATCTCGACAGTCCTATCGCCTATCAGGAGGAGGACGAGTTCAAGGCGGCATGCGACGCGGTCGACCTGATGGCCGCAAAGCTCAAAGCCGCGCTCGACGCGGAGCAGAGGCGGCAGCAGAGCCGTAAGGAGCTTATCGCCGGGATGTCGCACGACCTGAAAAGTCCGCTCACCTCTATCCGTGCATACAGCGAGGCCATACGCGACGGTGTGGCCTCCTCCGACGCCATGCGGCAGCGGTATATCGAGACCGTCTGCCGCAAGGAGCAGGAGATTGAAGATATGGTGAACCGGCTTTTCGAGTTTTCCAAGCTGGATCTCAGCGAGACGCCGCTCGATATGCAGCCGCTGAATGTCGCGGAAGAGCTGCGTTCAGCCGCCGCGGACATGGCAGACAGGGCGGATATATGCGTTGATGTCTCTGAGGAAACCCTTGTGCTTGCGGACCGTGCACAGCTGCGGCGCATCGCAAAGAATATTTTTGACAACAGCGTCAAGTACGGCGGGCGTGAGCGCATCGGGATCAGAGTCACGGCGCAGGCGGACGACGGACTTGTCACGCTCCGTTTTGCCGACAACGGACAGGGCGTGGACGACGATAAGCTGCCGAAGCTCTTCGACGTATTTTACCGCGCCGATCCGTCACGCGACCGCGGCCGCGACGGGAGCGGCATAGGGCTTGCAGTGGTCAGAAAGTCCGCCGAGGAAATGGGCGGTTCCGCCTGTGCAGAGCGCGGTCCCGAGGGCGGGCTGTGCATCGCGGTGACGCTGAAGAGCTGTTCAAAAACACAGAAATGACAGGAGGGGCAGAAACGATGGCGAAAATTCTTATTATAGAGGATGACCGCGAGATATCGGATATCGAGCGCGACTATCTGGAGCTGGACGGCTTTGAGGTGGAGCTTGCATACGACGGGCTCACAGGGCTTTCGATGGCGCAGAGCGGCGGCTTTGACCTCATTCTGCTGGATCTCATGCTGCCGGGAATGGACGGCTTCTCCGTCTGCCGCCGCCTGCGCGAACGGCTTGACGTGCCTATCCTCATGGTCACTGCCCGCACTGCCGACATTGACAAGATACGCGGGCTCGGCTTCGGCGCGGACGATTATATTGAAAAGCCCTTCTCCCCCGCCGTTCTCGTCGCCCGGGTCAAGGCGAACATAGCCCAGTATCAGCGCCTAAAGCCAAAGGCCGAAAGCTCCGCCATAGTCTCTGCGGGGCCGCTCGTCATTGACACGGAGGCTCACTCCGCCGCCGTAAACGGCCGGGTGCTGACGCTGACAAACAAGGAGTACGAGCTGCTGCTTTTCCTCGCACGGCATCCTAACCAGGTATTCAGCCGCGAGGATCTGTATGAGCTGATATGGGGGCTTGAGTCGATGGGCGACAACATCACCGTTGCCGTTCACGTCAACCGCCTGCGTGAGAAGCTGGAGGCCGACCCATCGCATCCCGATCTTATCCAGACCGTCTGGGGCGTCGGCTACCGTTTAAATATCGTTTAAAACCGCGTTATACTAAATTAAACCTGCAGTCTCATAATGGGCTCGTACCCAAGAGAGACCGCAGGTTTTATTTTATAAACGGAGGATTTTGAAATGAAAGATTATGTTATGAAAAAGAATTACGCCCGGGCCTTCAAGCTCATCATCGTGTTCTTCGTCATTCTCGCGGTGACGACGGCAGTAGTCATCCCGCTCAGCCTGTCGCAGCAGATAAGCGATGCGGCGGCTCTGAAGCAGGAGGCCGCGCTCAACGGCGACAGCAGCGACGGCGAGCACCATCATCACGACGACGAGGTATGGAAGAGCCGCATCACTCCTCTCAACGCCGTGAACTATGCAATAATCGGCGTCCTCAGCGTACTGTGGGGCGTGCTGGTGCTTGGCTACTGGTTCGATGTGGCCGCATGGCTCTACAAGAGCGCAGTGAACGAGGGCATGAACCGCTCTCTTTGGGCTATACTCGGCGCGTTCGTGAACATATTCGCTGTCTTGGCCTTCTGCATAGTCCGCGACCAGCCCAAGCGCGTAAAGGCATAAGATTTTAAATTCAGTTTAAAAACGCTTTATCGGGATTTAAATCCCGGCAGATATATTGTAATCGAAATAAAAAAGAGACCATGGAGGTATAAATCATGAAAAACATTCACAACTATCTTGTCAGAACTGCGATAGATTACGCCGACATCACCGCCATGGAGGTGCGCGACATCTTCACCCGTCAGGACGGAACCCTGGTGGAGATAAACTTCTGCACCGATTGGATGCATTATATCTGCTGCGCAGACCTCAGCGGCGAGGTGTTCGGCTTCATGAGCGAGCCGCTCCCTATCCGCTTTTCCGACCCCGCCGACGAATATATTCACGCACGCTGTGCCTGATCCCGGCCCAAAGGCCATTGACCCGCCGGAGCTCTGATGCTCCGGCGGGTCTTGCCGTCTCCCGATATTGCTTGAAATATGCTCTTTCAGGGATTATACTTCTTTGTATAACCGGATATTGGAGGGACAGCTATGGACATTTTTCCTCGGGAGCTTGAGCCGTTTATGGATGCTCAGCATCGGCTCACAGCGCTTCCTTCAAAAAATCGCAAAAAGCTCGCGGCAATACATTATCTCGCCGGAAAGCTTGAGGCTGGGCGCTGCTACACGGAAAGCGAGGTCAATGATATACTCAATGACTGGGCTCTGTTTCATGACCCGGCCACGCTGCGCCGTGAAATGTACAACAAGCATCTGCTCGACAGAAGCGACGACGGCCATATATACCGCCGTGCCGACACTTTGCCCGAGCTTGCCGTATTCATAGCAAAATACATCTGAGGTCACAGTATGGACACTGAAAACAGATATATAAATCTGACGCCCGAAAATCTTGACAGCGAGCATCTATGCTGCATCATCCGCTCCAAGAAGCCGCATCCCGGTGTTGAGGCCAAGCGCGCATGGCTGGCCGGACGCCTCCGCGAAGGACATGTGTTCCGCAAGCTGGACTCGAAGGACTGTGTGTTCATCGAGTATGCCCCGTTGGAGTCGGCGTGGACGCCGGCAGAGGGGGCGGGCTACTATTATATTTATTGCTTATGGGTTCTCGGTGCACCGCGTGGACACGGTCACGGCCGCGAGCTGTTGGAATACTGCATCGCCGACGCAAAGGCGCACGGGGCGTCCGGTGTATGTATGCTCGGCGCTTCAAAGCAGAAATCATGGCTATCCGATCAGAGCTTTGCGAAAAAGTTCGGCTTTTCCTGCGCCGACTTGACGGACGACGGCTACGAGCTGCTGGCTCTGAACTTTGACGGCTCCGTGCCGCATTTTACGGAGAGCGCAAAGCGCCAGTCGATCGACCGTCCGGGGCTGGTGGTGTACTACGACTACCAGTGTCCGTTTATTTTCCAGCGCGTCGAGAAGCTGCGCGAATACTGCTCAGTCAACGGGATCCCGGCGGACTTTGAGCTGGTAGATTCTCTCGAAAAGGTCAAGGCTCTCCCCTGCGTGTTCAACAGCTGGGCCGCGTTCTGGAACGGGCGCTTCATCAGCGTCAATCAGCTCGACGGCGCGGCGCTTCAGAAGATCATCCGCGCTCGGAAATAATTCAAGCCCTCCCGCTTTAACTGCGGGAGGGCAAGCTTTATGCTCTGGGGTGAGCCTTGTTGTACACATCCTTGAGCTGCTTCTTTATAAGCTGTGAATATACCTGAGTGGAGGATATATCCGCATGGCCGAGCATCTCCTGAATGGCGTGGATATCTGCACCGTTTTCAAGCAGATGCGCCGCGAAAGAGTGGCGCAGGGTGTGAGGCGTGATGTCCTTGTCTATCTTGGCCTTCTTCTGATAGAATTTGATTATCTTCCAGAAGCCCTGACGAGACATGCGCTCGCCGCTGACATTGACGAACAGCGACGGCTCGTCCGGTGCGGCTATCATCTGCGGGCGGACTATGGTCACGTAATCGGCCAGCGCCTTGACCGCCTTCGGATACATCGGGATGACGCGTTCCTTATCCTTGCCGCGGCAGCGTATTACGCCCGCGCCGAGGTTGACATCGTCGACATTTAGGTCTATAAGCTCCGTTACCCTGATGCCGGTAGCGTACAGCAGCTCCAGCATAGCCTTGTCGCGGTAGCCCTTCATATCGATGCACTCCGGCTGGTCGAGCAGCAGATCGACCTCCTGACTGGTCAGTATCTGCGGCAGCTTCTGCGTGCCCTTATCGGGAACGAGCTTTGTCGACGGGTTCGCCTCGATATAGCGGTGGATGCACAGATATGCATACAGGCACTTGATCGACGCGATGCTGCGGGACACGGTAGCCACGGATTTGCCCTTGCCCTTGAGCCAGTTGATATATTCTGCAAGGTCTTCGGCGGTGGCGGTGGTAATAGTCAGTTCGGTGTGCTCTTCTATGTATGCGGCAAGCTGGCGGATATCACGCATATAGGAGCTAAGGGTGTTTGCCGAGGAGTGCTTTTCTTCGGTAAGGTATTTCTCGAAAAGCGCTATGCACTCATCGTTGTTCAAGCAAACTCCCCCTTTCTTTCTAAGTCTGATTTAAAATGAAATATGCCGATATCAAACTGCCCGCTGCGGACAGGTAAAGAAGAACGTTATTCCGATTCAGGCCGGTCCCGTACTTCGGCGAAGAGAGGCAGCACTGCCTCACTCTGGCCGAGAGTTCCATGCCGGAACGCGCCGCGATAAATACCAGCGGCACGAGCAGGCACATGGACGGCAGGCACGCAAGCCCGCCGTGCGCTATGCAGGACGCCGTCAAAAGCCCTGCCGCGGCGCATATGGCCGGGATGAGATACAGCCCGGACAGCGACGGCGCGAGCAGCAGCATAAGCGGCGCCGCTGACGCGATAAGTGCCGGCGGCGGAGCAAGCCCGAGCGCCGGCGATGCGGCGGCACCTGCGGTAAAGGCGAAAAAAACGACCGTCTCAGCTCTTGGCCGAGGTCGCAAAGCGTGTCCGTTCGTCATCGTTCAGCCGGAAATATGTAAATCATAATTTGATTTACATAATGAATTGCTGGTAACAATATATTACAAAGTTGCAAACAAATCAAGTCCTTTTTGCAAAAAAGTTTCAAAAAATTTTTATCTTTATGTCAACCGTTTTTCAATTATTACATTTTGATGCTTCTCTGTTTCTAACCACAAGATATAGTCAAAGCCGTTCAGCGCCTTCCCACACTGACGGCAGACTTTTTTCTTCTGTGCCCCCTGCCGCCGATCACGCTCCCCAGCAGGCAGCCCGCGAAAGTGAAGCTCGCCACGCTCATAACGCCGTCGGACGGCATATCGCTGCCCGCGATTATGAAGCCGAGCATGAGCAGCACTATCGTCACGCAGCCGCCGCACAGCAGTCCGCACACGAGCCTTGCCCCCTGCCAGCCGCGCACTCCCCATGCTCCGGCGGCGGCCGCCGCGATAAAGCTCAGCGCCGCGCTCATGTAGGCAATGCCGCGGGCATCCAGAGCAGCCTTCTTTGCGATAAGCGCCGCGGCAAACAGCAGCAGGAGCGCCGCGGCCGCCCACGCTGCCAGGGCACGCAGCGCGAAAGCAAAGCTGAAATTCAATTTTCTGTCCACAAAAACACCTCCGGCG
>CAKTNU010000050.1 GCA_934589325.1 uncultured Oscillospiraceae bacterium
GCCTTAAGCGCATCGACTACCGCATGAGCTGGGAGGACGCGTTCCGGGAATATCTTTCCGGGCTCGACGCGAAAAAGCCTGTTATAGTCTGCGGCGACATGAACGTTGCGCATGAGGAGATAGACCTGAAAAACCCGAAGACCAATATCGGCAACGCCGGCTTCTCATATGAGGAGCGAGGCAAGTTCACAGAGCTTCTGGCGGCAGGATTTACCGACAGCTTCCGCTATCTGTATCCGGACAAGACCGATGCATATTCATGGTGGAGCTACCGAGCTGCCGCAAGAGAACGCAACGTCGGCTGGCGTATCGACTATTTTGTCGTGTCCGACCGGCTCAGGGAAAACATAAAGGATACATATATCCTGCCGGAGATAAGCGGCTCGGACCACTGCCCCGTAGGACTTGACATGACATGGTGAAGATAGGGAACATTGAAATAAACGGCCGCCTGACGCTTGCACCGATGGCCGGGGTGTCGGATTTCGCGTTCCGCGCCGTATGCCGGGAGCAGGGGGCGGCGCTGACGACGACGGAGATGGTCAGCGCAAAGGCGCTGGTGTATAAGGACGAAAAAACAAAGTCACTGCTTTATATCCCGCATGATGAGCACCCGTGCGCCGTTCAGATATTCGGCCACGAGCCGGAAATAATGGCAGAGGCCGCAGCTATGGCGCTGGAGTATTCGGGCGCAGATATTCTGGACATCAACATGGGCTGTCCGGTGGGCAAGGTGGTCAAATCTGGAGACGGGTCTGCGCTTATGAAAACGCCCGAGCTTGCGGGCAAGATCATCGAAGCGGCAGTAGCCGCGGTCAGTGCACCGGTGACGGTGAAATTCCGCAAGGGCTGGGATAACGGCAGCGTCAACGCGGTCGAGTTTGCGAAAATATGCGAGCAGGCGGGAGCTGCCGCAATCGCCGTGCACGGCCGCACCCGTGCGCAGATGTATGCCGGGCGTGCCGATTGGGACATTATTCGTGATGTAAAGCGCGCAGTAAACATTCCCGTCACGGCAAACGGGGATATCTTTACCGCCGCCGATGCAGAGCACATCCTGCGTTACACCGGTTGTGACCTCGCAATGATAGGCCGCGGCAGCTTCGGCAACCCTTGGCTTTTCAGCCAGGCGAACGCAGTGATAAGCGGCCGGCCGGAGCCGCCTCTCCCGCCGCTGAGCGAGCGGATGGACACGGCCTATGGTCAGATAGAAGCACTTGCCGGCTACAGCGGCGAGCGTATCGCCTGCCTCGAAGCGCGGCACCATCTGCCGTGGTATCTCCACGGCGTCGCACATTCCGGGTATTATAAGCAGCAGCTGGTACATGTGGAAACTCTTGCTGATGTGCAGCGCATAATCAGCGGCATAAAGCGCGATCTCGAATGATGTCCGAATAAAAATTATTTATAAATTAGAAATAAGACCCGGAGGTGAAGTCGTGACCCGTGAGCAGGAGGCGCTGACCGTGCAGAGAGTTCTGGACGGAGACGCCGATGAATACGAAAAGCTGGTGCTTGAGTACCAGAAAAATGTGTATAATCTCGCCCTGCGCATGACCGGCGACCCGGAGGATGCCGCGGATATGGCGCAGGAGACGTTTATAAAGGCATATAACTCCCTCTCCGGCTACCGGGGGGACAGCAAGTTTTCCGTGTGGCTGTACCGCATCGTGTCAAACGTATGTCTTGATTTCCTGCGCGCCAAAAAGCGGCGGCAGACCGTATCACTCAGCGTGACGGACGATGACGGCGAGGAGTCGGAGCTGGATGTGGCCGATGACAGCCAGTCGCCCGAAACGCTGTTCGAGCGCAGCATGACGAGGGATGCCGTGCGCCGCGGCCTCGCGTCGCTTACGCCGGAGTACCGGCAGATACTGATACTGCGTGAGCTTCAGGGGATGAGCTATGACGAGATAGCGTCGGTGCTCGGCCTGGAGAGCGGGACTGTGAAATCCCGCATTTTCAGGGCGCGGAAAAAACTTTGCGCATTTCTGCTTCGCGACGGGAACATTTCCGGCGTTTCCCCGTCAAGCAATACAGAGGGGGTGAACTGCCATGACTGAATGTGAATATTATAAGCAGCTCATAAGCCAAAGGCTTGACGGCGAGCTTACAGCCGAGCAGGAGCATGTATTGGCGGAACACCTGAGCCGCTGTGCGGACTGCCGCACGGTCGACGCGGCGTTCCGGGCGCTGTCGGAGGGCTTTGCCGACTGCGCAGAGGAGCCGCCCGCAGAGCTATGTGAAAATGTTATGAGCGATATACGCCGCGAAAATATACGCAGACGCCATTCCGGAAAGAAACAGGGCTGGCGCAGAATACTGACTGCAGCGGCTTGCTTCGTGCTTGTTTTTGCTGCGGCGGCCACCGCCGCTCCTATGCTGGCGCGGAAGGGTGAAAACGTTTCCGGTGCTCAGGCGGTGAGCATGCAGGAGGCATCATATGACAGCGCACCGGCCGAGATGAACGATGAGGCCGGCAGCCCGATCGAGGATACGACTGTCGACACCGGCGAGGTGCAGTCCGGCAGTGCGGAAAAGTCCGGGGACAGGATGGTGCTTGCGTCTGGCTCCGGCGATCTTGCCGCGGCGCAGTATTATAATGTAAGCGATGAGCAGCTTGCGGAGCTTGAAGCGAGCCTCGCGGGAAGTCCAGCAGAGATGCCTGAAGCCGAGGCTGATCTCAGCCTTGTAGTTGAGTCCGAGTCAGACTGCGTGTATATTTTTATATACGGTGAACGCGTGTTATATTGCTCCGCAAACATGCCTGAAATATGCGAAAGCGCCGTCAACAGCGCCGGACTGAATGAAATTTTGGCATTTTTTGCAGATTGATGTGCATTTTCCTGCGTGATAAGCCTTGAAACTGCGAAATTGATATGTTATAATTAAAACGTAAAATCAGATACTGTTTCCGTGATAGGCATGGAAATCGCAAGGAGAGGTTTTTTTGAAACGAGGAAAAGTTTCCAATAATGTTATTCGCCGTCTGCCGAGATATCTCCGCAAGCTCGACGAGCTCGAAAAGAGCGGTATCAGCCGCATATCATCCGGGGAACTGGGGCAGCAGCTTGGTCTGACTCCGTCTCAGATCCGTCAGGATTTCAGCTGCTTCGGAGAATTCGGTCAGCAGGGCTATGGTTATAATGTGTCCGCACTCCGTGAGCAGATCGCGGGCATACTCGGTATGGATCGCGGCTACAAAGCTATTCTGGTCGGCGTCGGCAACATAGGCCACGCTCTTATGGATAATTTCTGCTTCAGCGAGTGGGGCTTCAATCTGGCTGCCGCGTTCGAGGTCAATCCCGAGCTTATCGGAACGGAGTTCAACGGCGTCGCCATCCACAGCATGGAGGATCTGGTGAGCTATGTTGAGAATAATCAGGTAGACGTTGCGGTCCTCGCCGTTCCTAAGGATGCGGCGATACCTGTCACCAAGATACTCACCGATAACGGCATCGAGGCTATCTGGAACTTCACGAACGTTGAGCTTACCGAGCCGAACAGCTCTATCATCGTCGAGAACGTCCATTTCTCCGACAGCCTGCTTTCTCTGAGCTATTTCGTCTCCGAGCGCATCGACGAGCGTCGTGCCCGCGCTGCCAGAGCCGAAAGACAGCAGTAATTTTTATAGCTTATAGATCAAGCAGGAGCAGACGCTCCTGCTTGATCTATATATCTGTTATTTTGGGAGAAAATATATGTCTGATACGATTGCCGCCATCGCGACCGGGGCGCAGGTGTCTGCCATAGGCATCATCCGGCTGTCGGGCGGCGAATGTTTTGATATCGTTGACCGGCTGTTCCATCCGCGGTCCGGCAGGAAAATGTCGCAGTGCGAGGACCGGAAGCTCATCTACGGCAGACTCTGCGACCGGAACGGAGAGCTGCTTGACCTCTGCCTGTGCACGGTGAGCCGTGCTCCGCACAGCTACACCGGCGAGAACACCGCAGAGCTGCAGTGCCACGGCTCACCGACCGTGCTCCGCGCCGCATTGGACGAGATATTTGCTCTCGGCGCACGGCAGGCAGGCCCCGGCGAATTTACAAAGCGCGCGTTTTTGAACGGGCGTATGGAGCTGTGCGCGGCGGAGGCCGTCGCCGATATTATCGACGCCGAGACGATAGAATGTGCAAAAAACGCTGCCGGGCAGCTGTCCGGTGCGATAGGCCGGAGGATCGACGGGATATACTCGGCGCTTACGGATATCAGCGGCCACTATCACGCGGTGCTTGACTATCCGGATGAGGATATAGAAGACTTTCAGCTTGAGAATTACACTGCAAGTCTCAATGCGGGGCTTGCGGAGCTCGAGAAGCTGCTTCACAGCTTTGACCGCGGCAAGCTCATGACCGGAGGGATCCCGGCCGTGATAATCGGCCGCCCGAATGCGGGGAAAAGCTCACTGCTGAATGCGCTTCTCGGCTATGACCGGGCCATCGTCACAAGCATCCCCGGTACGACGCGTGACACTGTGGAGGAAAGGCTCAGGCTCGGCCGCCTGATTCTGCGGCTCATCGATACAGCGGGCATCCGTGAGACCGAGGACGAGGTGGAGAGGCTTGGTGTCCAGCGCAGCCGCTCCGCTGCGGACAGCTCGGAGCTCGTGATCGCCGTGATCGACGGCAGCGGTGAGCTTGCCGAGGCTGACCGCGAGGTGCTGGCAATGGCTGAAAAGGCGCCGAAGGCGGTCGTCGTCCTCTCCAAGAAGGATATTTCGCAGCAGAGTGCCGTAATAGGAACGCCGCTGCCCGTCGTAAGTCTGAGCTCGGTCACGGGCGAGGGGATAGACGAGCTGGAGCGGGAGATAGAGCGCCTATTCCCGATGCCGGACGTTCTGGCCGGTGAGATACTGACAAATTCCCGCCAGGCAGATGCCGTGAAGCGAGCGGCGGATTATATGCGCAGCGCGCTGGGCGCGATGCATGCCGGGGCAACGCCGGACATAGTCCTGACCGAGACGGAGGGCGCGATGTCCGCGCTGGGCGAGCTTAGCGGCCGTACCGTGCGTGAGGATGTGACGAACAATATATTCAGGCGCTTCTGCGTCGGTAAATAGACGGAGAGAATATGAATTACCGAGAACTTGACATGGCGGCCTATAAGCGCCGCGCACATTTTGACTATTTCCGCTCGCTGGCATACCCTTATGCCGGGGTGACGGTCGAGGTCGATATATCCCGGCTGGTGCCGACGCTCAAAGCGCACGGGCTGCCGTTTTTCCTGCCGGTGCTGTACTGCGTGACAAGGGCGGCCAACTCCGTGCCGGAGTTCAGACAGCGCATAAAAGGGGACAGCGTGATCGAGTATGACTACTGCGAGGGCTCCTACACCGTAGCCTTGCCGGACGGTACCTATTGCTACTGCACGCCGAGGACTAGCCTGCCGTTTGAAGAATTTATGACCTATACACAGGAGGCTCAGCGGCGCGCTGTCGAAGAGCCGAGTATAGATGAGCAGGAGGATGCCGAATCGCTGCTTTTCATAAGCAGCATCCCGTGGATATCTCAGACGGCGGTCATCCAGCCCGTGCCGTCCCCGGCGGACTCGAATCCGAGAATAACCTGGGGCAGATATTTCGAGCGCTGCGGGAATGTATATCTGCCAATCTCCGTCCTCTGCCATCATGCGCTTGTCGACGGACTGCACATCGCAAAATTCTATTCTGCGCTCGACGCGGAGATAACAAAGCTCTGTACTTACATCGAGTCTGAAGATAAAGCCCTATAAATTGGTCTTGAGCGCGGTCCGCCGTTTTGGACTGCGCTCAAGTGATTATATATGAAATTTGCGGCCATTGCCAATCACACGCCGGACGCAGGCTCTATCTCCGACTCTGCCGGAGCGTCGCCCGCCGTGCATGACCGCTGAACCGTTTGACATACGGTTTTGCATAGCCTTATATTACAGCATATCCGCGGCGCTTTGCTGAAAATTCTGCAAACTCTGCGTGAAAATTCTGTGAATTGAGGGAAAATGCGGTGAAGAGATAGACATTCTCTTCGGCATATCCTACAGCTGCCGAGTGCTCATGAAGGTTCTGTACGATGCGCGGCTGACTATAACGACGGTAAAAGCCTCCGTATGGTCTTAAACCATACGGAGGCTTTCTGGCTTACCATGCCTCGGAATCGTCAAAGTCGACAAGCGTCGGGTCCACGGGCTCCTCGCGCAGCACGGAGGACATATATGCGCTTACCTGACGGCGCATATCGCGGCGGGATATTGTCCGGCAGTCCATAAGATCCTGCTGCACCCATATGAAGTTTATCTTCCGCTCGCGGGCCTGATCGTCGAATATGCCCTGCAGACCGTCCATACCCTTGCACGATATCTGATCGTACATTATTATCGTGTCAACTCCGTATTCCTCCGCAACGCGCCACATCTCGTCGACGGCGTTCTTGTAGCCGCCCTTGGTGTGCTTGCGCATTGTCGTGCGCTGGAAGGTCAGCGCCAATCCCTCCAGAGCGCGCCGGCGGGTAGAGGTGTCGATTATCTGCTGAGAGATATGCGTCTCCATGTCCATGACGCAGACTATACCCCAGCACAGCTCCAGCCAATTTGCAAAATTCGTATAGTAATTTGCCGGGCATGACCAGACAAGAGCCTTGTGCCGCATCTCGCGTGAGCAGGGAAGCCGCTTTGCGTAGCCGTCCTGCATGATGCGGCGCACCTTGCTGTCGGCCTCGATAAAACGCTTGTCCATGCCGCCGTGCAGATGGAACGAATACATCCTGTAGAGCCACGGCGTCGGCCCTGTGACCTGCGGGTACCTTGTGCGGTTTATCTCCCACAGCTCGAGATGGAATCGAGTGACCTCATTGTAGTTCTCCATGCCCTTATAGAACGCATCCCAATCGAACTTTTCGCCGGTCTGCTGCTCTATAAACTCTATGCAGCCCATTATCTCCTCCACCGCATAGTCCTGCGCGTCAATGTCGTCGTTATACCGCAGAGGAACACCGAGCTCATAGGTGGGGAGCTTGAAGTATCTGTCCTGATATGCGCTGGTCATTACGCTTCCGTCGCAGGGCATGTTGCAGGAGATGAAGCACTTGCCGAATATCGGGTAGTCGCCCTCAATGGCTACACCGGCCTCGGCCGACGGGAGCGGGCAGACGTCGGCCGGGACGCCGTAGTTTTCCACGCTGTCGAGATAAACCGGCGGCAGCTGCTGATTTATCATCGAGGCAAGGAAGATCGGTATAGTCTGCACCGGCAGGCCGATAAGATTCGGGAAGCCGGACATTATTTCCGTCGGGACAAGCTCGTCGAGACATACTATCCGGTCGGACAGAGCCTTGCTGCCGCCGATGGAGAGGTCGGCGTCGAACATCGTACCGATGATGTCGGTCGTATGCTTGATTATCACGTCGTACAGCAGATGTCCGGAACGGAGCTGCACTCCTCGATTGCCCTCGAGCTGACGGTCAATGAAGGCGGGGACGGTGAGATATGTAGCCATCCAGCGGTATTTCCACAGCCCCTTGACGACCTGCAGCGGGCTTTTGAGCACGAAGGCGATCATGTCTTTCCATGTGGTCAGCCACCAGCGGAAATCATACAGCGTGTCGCGCAGTCCGCGCCATTCGCGGGTCCTGCGCAGGCCGGTTAGCTGCTGGTATGTATCGCCGAGACCGGTGATCTTATGCGGCATTACGCTCCCTCCCTTTTACCGTTTATATTCTTTATCTCAAGGCTTTCGACGAAAGCCTGCACGCGTGTGCGGAGCTGCCCGGAGGCACTGCCGGTGTACTGCCGGTCGACGCATACGGTCGGTACGCCCATCTCCTCCGTCAGAATATGTGATGCGAGAGGACGCTCATAGCCCCAGAACTCGCAGAATTTCAGAGCTTCGTAAAGTATGCCGTCGGCGTGGTATTCCTGCACCAGCCTGTACGTATATTCCCGGCGGTCGAGCACCTTGTCCCGAGCCATGTAGCGCGGACACTGGCTGGACTGCTGGTAGAAGCGGCATATCTGGCGCAGCGCGGGCTCACCGTCGTGCAGCGGTATCTCCTGGCGGCCGGGCAGTGCACCGAAGCAGAAGCGGTCGGCGACGACGAGCGCGCCGGATTGCTCGACCGTTTTTATAAATTCGGGATCGTCTATCTCCGAACCGACGACGACTATGCGTGCCCGGTACGGGCTTTTTGCGTCCGGCTCGCGGTTCTTTAGCTCTTCGAGTGTATCACGCAGATATGGCAGAATGAGCTTTTTGGGACAGCAGAAGGAGACAAGGCAGAGTATATGGTATTCATAGCCGGTTATCGGCGGATTTTCAAGCTTGCGCATATCACCGATCTCGGTCAGTATCCGGCAGACCTCGTTGTGCTCGGTTACGGCGGCGCGTATAGCGGCGTCAGATATGTCTGTGCCGAACTTGGCGTTCAGCGGCTCGAGCACCTTGCACATTATCTGGTTTTCATAGTGCTTCAGCCCATGCTCCGTGATCTTGAACGGCACATCGATGAACGAGACGAAGAAATCGGGCTTGTCCACAAGCCGCAGCAGCTCAAAATGCTCGAGAGCGCGGTTCATTTCCGAGCAGGTCTCTCCGCCTGCTATGGCGTCGAGAAAGCCGTAGCCGCCCTCTATTCCGCGCTCGACCAGAGCCTTGGAGTAACCGCAGAGGTAGTTTGTGAGATAATAGGTCGAAATGTCCATCGACCCTGTGCGCGGAGCGCGCATGCGCACGGAAAAGCAGTTGTCAAGATTCAGCAGCACCTCCGGCATGTGGTAGCAGGTGTAGCCTATCGGGTGCGCACCGCTGTCCGCCGCACGCAGGACCAGCTCGTTCGCCGCGTCGTCCAGCAGATGCTCAAAGTAGATAAGATGCTTTAAGTCTTTCATCGCCTGTCCCCCTAATGTAGTTTGTTCTGACATTTTATCTTAATGTGATTATACATGAAGCGAAATATCTTTTCAACACTTGACTTGGAGATAAATACTATTTAAAATAAGAAAAAGAGAATTTGCGAGGTACGGCATGATAAATGACAAGGCCGTGTATGAGTTTCTTGACGCTCATTCGCTGCGCTGCGGCGTGAACGAACGGTATATGGACATCTCCTCGGAGCTCGGAGAACTGGGCAAAGAGCTTTTGAAGGCGACGGATTACGGAACAAAACCGTTTGAACGAACGCCTGACACAGGCTCCGAGCTCGGCGACTGCCTTTTTTCCCTTATCGCTCTCAGCCGCGAGCTGGGGATCGACCCTGCTGATGCGCTCACCGGCGCGATAAATAAGTACGAGGCAAGGCTTGCGGACAAGGGCAGCGCAGGCTCAGGAAGATGAGAATAAAATAATATCTATAATCTATAATGGAGGAAGTTATGCGTTCTATTGATAAGATATGGTACAGAAGCTTTCAGATGGGCATGAATATCGGCAGCCGCGCTCTATACTGGCGCAAGCCTATCCTCGTATCCGGCGAGGGCAGCTCAAAGAATATAGCGCCGCTGCTCAAGGAGCATGACGTCAGCCGCGTTATGGTCGTCACCGGCCGTCATGTAGGCAAATCGCTTGCTCCGGCCATACTCGAGAGTCTTAAGGCCGCTGGGATAGAGTATTATCATTTCAGCGAGGTCGAGGCCAATCCGTCCACAACCA